>JAQBQF010000075.1 GCA_028287115.1 Myxococcales bacterium | reverse complement strand
CCGACGCGAATTCCGATCTGCGCGAGCAGTTGCTCGGCCGCGGGCAGCGCTTCATCGAGGCGGCCGCGCCGCAGCAGTGCTTCGATGCGCAGGCGCTCGAGATCGATCGCCTCGTCGTCCTGGACGAGCTGCACGGCGTGACCGTAGACCGTCGCCGCTTCGTCGAGTTGACCTGCGCAGGTGAGCGCGTGGGCCTTGCGCCGCAGGAGATCGCGTTGGCCGGTCGCGTCCCACGGGCCGTAGGTCAGCGCGATCTCGTAGAGCTCGGCAGCTCGGCGAAACGCGAGCGCTTCCTCGGCGCGCACGGCGGCAGGCACCGCGTGATGCGCGGCATACGATGGATGGCCCGCCGCGAGCCAGTGTTCGACGACCGCCTGCGAGTCGAGGTTCGCTTCGCCTTGCACGTCTTCGAACGCGCGCGCGAGCGCTTCGTGCCAGCCGGCCTTGGATTCGAGGTCGAGGTTCGCGAGCACCGCGGTGCGTACGAAGTCGTGCGCGGGAGATACGATCGTCTGATCGTTGACGCGGCGAACGGTCGCGAGCCGCTCGGTCATCAGCTCCGTCGCTTCTTCATGTCCACCGACGATCCCGGCGGCATGCGCTGCGATCTCGACCGGCAGCGGCCGTGCCGCGATACTCGAGACCGCGAGCATGGCCTGGGCTTCCGGCGACAGCCTCGCCGCACGTTGCCTCACGAGCTCTTCGATCCGCGCGCCGGCCGGCAGCTGAGGCGCGCGCGCCATCTCACCGAGGATCAGCGGATTGCCTCCGCTCGCACGAACGACCGCCTCGATGCGAGTTGCATCGGACGACAGCTGTTCGACCAGCGTGTTCGCGTCGGCGTCGGACAGCGCGGGGACTTCGAGCTCGCGCAGGTCGCCATGACGCGCGACGGTGTTCGGCGCGTTCCTGAGCTTCTTGATGATGCCGAGGTAGTCCTCCGGCCGATGCGCGACCAGCACGAGCGTGCTCGGCTCACCTTGCTGGATCAGCTCCGCCAGAAACGAAGCGCTGTCGGCATCGCCCCAGTGCGCGTCGTCGACGAAGATCACGACCGGACGAATTCGCGACAGCTTCGCGAGCAAGAACCGTAGCGCTTGAAAGCCACGCCGGCGTAGCTCGGCCGGATCGGCAGGCGAGGTCGCCGAGGCCGCCGCCTCGGTGAACCGCTTGATCCGTTTCAGCACGGGGAACAGCCGCACGAGCGCCGCGAGATCGCGCGGCGTCACCGTCTCGAGGTCGTGCACGGGCAAGACGAGGAGCACCGCCGTCAGCATGTCGATCATGCCGTCGAGCATCTTGAACGGGACCTGCTCGCGTTCGAAGCAGCGACCCTCGAGGACGAACACCGAAGCGGAGACCGAGCGCAGGAACTTGCGGACGAGCGTGCTCTTGCCGATGCCCGACTTGCCTTTGACCATCACGGCGACGCCGCGCCGGCGAGCATCACCGAGCGCGCTGCGGAGCTCCTCGAGCTCGCGACTGCGACCGACGAACGACGCCGGCACCGCGGTGCGTGCGATGTCCCGCGTCTTTGGCGAAGGTGATGCGCCGAGCTGATCGAGGATGCCAAACCCGCTCGGCCGCGCCGTGGGCGCCGGCTGGAGCAGGCGCATCGTCATCTGCGAGAGATCGGCCGGGAGTTGCTGCACGAGCTGGCTCGGCGCGACGGGCAGCTCGGATTGCTTGCGCGTCATCACCGCCTCCGAGTCGCCTTCGAAGGGCCGGCGTCCGGTCAGCGCCTCGTAGAGCATCGCGCCGACCGAGTACCAATCGGAGGCTTCGGTCAGCGGCTGATCCGACGCTTGCTCCGGCGACATGTACACAGGTGTCCCGACCGCGAGCCTTTCCGGGTTGTCTTCGGCGACATTCGACACCAGACCGAAGTCGAGTACCGCGAGGCGCCCGTGTGCGGTCACGAGCACGTTCGACGGCTTGAGATCGCGATGCAGCTTGCCGGCCTTGTGCAGCGCGATCAGCGCGTCGACGAGCTGGACCAGCACGCCGCGGAGTCGCATCTCGTGCACCGGCGTCGCGATGATGTCTTGCCGGCTTCGAGCGGGGCCGATCACCGCGCGTGCGGGACGCACCCAATCGATGAACGACACGCCTTCGACGAGCTCCATCGTGAAGTACCAGTCGCCGTCGGCGGCGTGGAGCTCGTGAAGTGCGACGAGGTTCGGATGCACGATGTCGGCGAGCGCTCGGAACTCGCGCTTGAAGCGATACAGATCGCGTCCCGATGCCTGGCGCAGGAGCTTGAGCGCGACCTCGCGCTGGAGCTGCCGATCAAACGCGCGATAGACGACGCCCGCGCCACCCGCTCCGAGCGTGCCGCGCACTTCGAACCGGCCGCCTCCAAGCACGGTTACCGCGTCGGCTGGTTCCATCCCTTACGTCACCACAATATGCGATCAAGCTCGGGAGTCGGTCAGTTCAGGTAGATCATCTTGCCTTTGACGCGAACTTCGCCCTCGCCCTCCTGCTCGCTCTCGGCTTCGACTTTGATCCCGGTCTTCGCGGTCAGCGCGAGCTTGCCTTCGCTGGCGATCGTTGCCGTTTCGGTCGCCCTGATCGCGACGTGCTTGCTCTCGATCTCGACGGCCTCGCTCGCCTTGAGCTGGAGCCGCGCGGCTTCGATCTGAAGCACCGGGCCTTCTTCGGTCAGCTTGATGCGAACCTCGACCAGGCCGGACGCGCTGCGAATCTCCACCAGATCCTCGCCGCCCTCGGTCGTCACGCTGAGCGTGCGACCCTCGCGCAAGTAGACGTCGCGAGAGGTCTCGGTCTCCGTGTGTTCGGCTTCCTCAAGGGTCTGGGTCTGGACCGTGACCTTTTCCTTGCGATTACCCGACATGATCCAAGGGTATCACACCGACGAGGCCGCCTCGATCAGGGGTGTGCGACGAGAGCAAAGGACTCGGAGGTCACGCTCGGTGTTGCGTCGAAGATCGCGGCCGCGGCGGCAGGTATCGCCGCGATTGCACAGAGCCTCAGCTCGTAGCGGCGAATCCCGCGTGCGGCCATGCGCTGTGCGATCGCGGGCGGCAGCCAGTACGACGGCGCCACCGGATCGATCGACGATCTCGCTCGCTCGGTCGTCACGCGGCACGCGATCGGATCGATCTCGATCGCGTGTTCCGGAACCCGCGAACGCGCGCGGAACGAGCCTTCGATGCACGCGTTGTCGAGGCTCATCGCGCGCAACGCATCCGTGACGATCGCGAGATCGAACCGAGGATCTTCGGGTAGCGCGAGCTCGGCGAGAGGAGCGGCCGCGAGCGTCGCGAGCGTGTGACCGGCGAGCGGCTTGCCCGCACCTGCAAGGAGCGCAAGCGCGACCCACGGCGCGGGATCGAGCGTGTCGGACAGAAAGTGCAGCGTGCGCCTCGCGCGCCAATCCTCCCAGCCGAGGCGCCGCGCGGTCTCGACGAACTCGGCCGGCAACGCCGTGTCCCACGTCGCCGTGCCCGCATGCGCGCGGATCACGGAGCCAATCCCGAAGGCGCGCGCGATCGCCTGGCCGACTTGCGACAGCCAAGGCGCGGCGTAGATCGCGTCGTCGTAGCCGACCTCGGGATATGCGAATTCGGGGTGAACGTGGACGCCGAGCCAGCCCGCGATGCACTCGTCGAGATGCGGCGGCGAGAACGCTTCGCGATCCGGCGCGAAGTGACACAGCTCGTGCGTGATCGGCGTCGTGAAGTAGCGATCGATCGTGGCGGTGACGTCGAGCCCGCGGCTGTGGAAATAGGCGACGTCCGCGGGATAGCCGTAGAGCAGCGGCATCAGGCTGCCGTAGTGCGTCCGTTCGTAGAGGGAGGCGACCGTCGGTGTGCGCGCCCGAAACGCCTGCGATGACGGCGCGCCGAGCGCACGAGTGGGATCGACGCCGGCATCGACAAGGGTCGCGAACAGGCGATCGATCGCGGTCGACAGGCGCGGCAGCCGAGGCCAGTCGAGTGGCGCATGAAATAGCGTCGCGCCCGGCTCCGGCGTGCTCGCGAGCTGCGCGATACGCATTCGCGGCATCGTGCTCGTGTAATGAGCTTCGAGGTCTGTCGGATCGCCGCCATCGGCGCGCACGATCGCGATCGCTCTCCCGAGGACCTCGCGAAGGCTCCGCGGAAACGCCAGGCGCGGAGGCGAACCACCGGCTCGCAGCTCGCCCCGGCGGCCGAGATCGGCCCACGCATCGGCGGCGCTGGCAGCGAGCGCTCGGTCGAGCGCGTCCGCCTCTCGGGGTTCCGCGGCATCGCAGACGGCGTGGTCCAAGGGCTGCGGCGTGGTCTCAGTGTCGTCGATCCGTCTCGCGATTTCGCGTGGTTGCAGATCGAAAGTGGCTCGCGCAGGGAACGTCGATGCGCCAAGAACCGTATATTCTTGGGAGCGTAGTCGGAGGAGTTCGCCTTATGCCTGGACAAGGAAGAGTCGGGGACCTCTCGAAGGTCGATGCAGATGCACACGGTTGCCCCGCGTGTCCGCACCCTGGTATCGGCCCAGCGATCGCCGGATCGCCCGACGTCAACTGCAACGGGATGCCGGCGCTGCGGGTCGATGATCCGGGCATGCACGCGGCCTGCTGCAACTCGAACACGTGGACCGCGACGGCCGGCAGCAGCACGGTGTTCATCAACAACAAGGCCGCGCATCGCAAAGATGACGCGGACAAGCACTGCGGTGGCAACGGCAAGCTGACCACCGGCTCGTCGAACGTGATCGTCGGCGATTAAAGGACCCGCATGCCGCCACTTCAAGTCATCAAGATGCTCGGGGCGCCGGTCTTCCTCGCGGGCGGTCACAAGCTCCCCGGGCAATTCCAGGCACCCAGCGGGCAGACCAAGCAGGATCATTACGGCAAGGCTTGGAAGCCCGAGAACAAAGTTGCGATCCCGCAGCTGATCCCACCGTGGTTCATGCCGGCCGAGGGCGGCAACAAGGACTATCAGGACACCTGCGACAAGATCGGGAACGACTTCAAGTCATTTCACGATGCGATGCTCGATGCCGTCGTCTTCGCCCACACGAAGTGGAAGGCGCTGGCGAAATTCAAGGACATCAAAATCATGGCGGTGTCCGCGATCGGCGCGCCCGGTTGTCTCGACGGTGCCGCGCTCGAGTCGGACATCAAGAATGCGCCGACGTGCGCAACGTTCTCGGGCAACAAGGCGAAGCATCGCGATGCGGTCGCGAAGGGCGTCTCGAAGTGCTTCAAGGACTGGCAGGACAAAGTGATGGTGCCGGGCCTGCCTTGGTATCCGGCGTTCGCCGCGTTTCCCGGACCGATGGCGCCGCCGATGCCGAACGTCCCGACGCCGCTCATCGCGTGTCCCTCGGCGATGATGGCCTCGATCTGCGCGCCGTCCTCGATGGCGTCGGAGATGGACAGCGCACTCGACGGTGGGCTCAAGGACAAAGACCCCGACAAGCACTTTCAATCGCTCCACAAGGCGATCGCGACCGTGCTCGCGGCGGCGTTCACGTTGTGGCTGCCGGCGCAGCAGGTGATGCTCGTCATGGGCAAGGGACCGATTCCGACGTTCGCACCACCGTACGTGCCGGTCGGCCCCGTGGTCGGCGGTGACATCATCTCGGTGCCCGGCCACCTGATGGCGTAGTGGCCGATCTGGCTCTCGGGAACGTCGACCAGCTCGCGACGAGCTGGCGCGCGGCGAAGCCGTTTCCGCACGTCGTGATCGACGGTCTCGTCGATGCCGCGACACTGAGTGGCTTGCAACAGGCGGTCGCCCACGAGCCGCACTGGCCCAATCGTGGCGAGATCTACGACTTCATGGGATCTGCCGAGGCCGTGAGTCATCCAGTGCTGCGCGCATTCCACGATCAGCTCGGCGGGCCGGCGATGCTCGAAGCGGTGCGCGCGGTGAGTGGGCGGCCGGTCGCGAGCGTCGATCTGCGGAGCTATGTCTATCTGGCCGGATCGTACTTGCTGCCGCATGCCGACTCGCGAGCGTCGATCGGGCGGCTCGTCGCGTACGCGTTCTACATCTATACGAGTAGCTGCGAGGGCGGCGAGCTCGAGCTGTTCGATTGCACGATGGAGGGTGACGAGCTGGTCAGCGCGCGGGCCGCGGCGCGGATCGTCCCGAAGGACAACCGCATCGTGCTGTTCGATGTCACGAATGCGTCGCTGCATCAGGTGTGCGAAGTGCTCGCCGGCGCGCGCGTGTCGCTCACCGGATGGTTCTTGGCGTGACGGGATTCCGCGACCAGCGCTGCCACCATCTCGTGGTCGCGGATGCGATCGCCGAGGAACGCGCCGCGGCGTTACGCGAGCAGATCGACGCGGCCGGGTTCGCGCCGTTCTACGAGCCCGATCGGGCCCGCTGCGAGATCAACTGCGAGCACAGTGAGCCGGCGCTCTTCGACGAGCTCCGCGGCCTCGCCGAACGGATCTGCGAGCGGCCGCTCCGCGTGGCGCGTGCGCGATGGCTGCGGCTCCGCCATCGCGACTACGCACTACTCAAGGCCGACGCGCGCGATCGGATCGAGGAGACGCACGTCGAGGTGATGCTCGATCTGTCCGCGCGCGCGACGGAGCAGGCGGACGTCATCTATACCGACGGCCGCGAGAGCTGGGTCGTGGCGCAGCGACCGCGCAGTGTCGTGGTCGTCGAGCGCGAGCCGTGGTTGTTTCGCTACGAGCGCTATCTCAACGTGCAGGTTCAAGCTGCGACGGTCTATCGCCTGCGTCTCGCACTGCTATTTGGTTAGCTTGCGAGCGCGTACGTAGTGAACGCGATAGGTCACGGTGCTGCGCGCATCGCGCCGCAAGGTCCACGGCAGCTCCGCTTCATCTTCGATGTGATAGCGCGCGCCGAGGCCCCTGCCCTCGCGCAAGATCGCGATCAGCTCGGTCGCCGGATTCACACTGCCGAGCCGCTCCTGCTCCTGCATGACGCTGCTCTGCCACGCGTAGGGTGACGACAGGATCAGCTCGCCGTTCGGAGCGCACAGACCGTCGACGACGGACAAGAGCTGGGTCGGCGAGCGAACCGAATCGAGAATGTTCAGGGCGACGACCCGATCGAATTCGGCGGGCAGCAGCGGTGGATCGAGCGCGTCTCCGCAGAACAGCGTCATGCGATCGCTCGGAACGCTGCGATCGCCGGCGGCCGCGCTCGCGGCGCTATAGTGGCGCCCGACCTCGCGGCGGCCGTAGCCGACGCGCTCGCCCGCGAGCAGATGACGCGCGCGACGAACGGCGCCGAACTGCATGTCCATGCCGACCACGCGGTCCGCGGTCACGGCGAGCTCGGCGACGATCCGCCCGACGCTGCATCCGAGCTCGACGGCGAGGTCGACCCGAGGAAGCCGAGCAATTCGATCGACGATCGCGGCGATCCCGAAGCTCGCGAGCGGCGGTTCGGCGCGATCGCCCCAGTGCGCATCCATGTAGATCGAGAGGTGCTCGAGGAACCGCGGGTAGCTCGCGTCGTCGGGACCGTCTTCGACGAGCGCCGCGGCAACCTCGGGCGGCAGGTCGCGCTCGACGACGGTCGCGATCTCCGCGCGCAGAAACGCCGCGGGATTCGCCATCACGATCGGTACGCCGTCGACGATCGGGTAGTTTCGGCCACAGGCGCAGATCAGGAGGTCGCCGGCGCGGTCGAGCGTCCGAACGTCGAGGCGGTCGCCGGTGCGAGCACGACAGCCTGGACAGACGAGATCTGGGACCATCACTTCTGCCACCATAGTAACCGGTGGATGTCTTCGGTGTAGCAGTTACGGCAGGCGGAGCGCTGATGCGGGATGCGGCGATCGATGCCGCGTACGAGCTCGGCGTGTTCGGCGCATTGACCGCGGAGTCCCTGACGATCGATCAGCTCGGCACGCGGCTCGGGGTCGGCGCTCGCCGCTTACGGGCGCTACTCGACGCGCTCGTCGCGTTCGGTGTGCTTGCGCGAGACGGCGATCGATTCGCGGTTTCGGAGCAGCCACCGCGGCCGGTGGTCGCGCGAACCGGCTGGGGGCTCCTCGCCGACGTGATCCGGCGTGATCGTGCGCTCTCTGCCGAGCGTGGCGACGGCGAGCTCCGATATCACCAGCACCTGCTGCAAGCCGGTGCGGCGGCCGCGCGCGAGCTCGCGATCCAGCTACCCGCGTGGCGCATACGCGCGGCGCGCCTGCTCGATCTCGGCGGTGGCGCAGGCGCATACACCTCGGCATTTCTCGATGCGTATCCCGAGGCGCGTGCGACGCTCGTCGATGAGGAGCGCGTGGTGGAGCTCGCGAAATCCGAGCTCGCGCGCTTCGGTGCTCGCGTGACCTACGTCGCGGGAGACGCACGCACCGCAGCGATGGGTGACGACTACGATGTCGTGTTGCTCGCGAACGTCCTGCACCTGCATTCGGAGCCAGCGTGTCGCGAGCTCTGCGCCGCCGCGGCACGCGCGGTCGCGCCGGGTGGCGCAGTCGCGATCAAGGATCTGCGGATGGACGAAGATCGCCGAGGTCCACTCGAGAGTGTGCTGTTCGCGCTCAACATGGCGATCTACACCGAGGCCGGGGATGTCTACGAAGCTTCGCGCGTGTGCGCGTGGTTGGCGGCAGCCGGCCTCGTCGAGGTCGAACAGCGAACGTTGGCGACCTCGCCGGACGGCCTGCTCGTCACGGCGCGCCGCGCGCGACAGACGCCCGAGCTCCTCCACCATTCGCGGGGCCCTCGAGAACCGCCGTAGCTCGAGGGGCGTAGCGCTGGTTCGTGTCGCAGCGAACGGGAAAGCCCCGTGACATGACACCTGCTTGACCTTGGCGCATCCTGGCGGTCTTGGAGGTTCGCCTGCGGATGCGAAGCGTCTGCGTGTGCGCGACAACGTTCGGTCGCCGGCCGAGGACGCTTTCGCGTAAGCTTGAAAGCGAATGGCGCGCGTGTTTCTCGTCAATCCGCCGTCGCCGGAGCCGGTGAGGACGCCGCTGCTATCGTTCTGTCATCTCGCGGCTTCGCTGCGCGCCGGTGGGCACGAGGTCGCGCTGCACGATGCGTCGGCACCGCACGCGCCGCGCTCGCACGGCGAGATCGCCGCGCGCGTCACGGCGTTCGCGCCGGATCTGGTTGGCTTGCACCTGAAGACGCTGCACGTGCAGCCGGCATATGCACTGGCGGAGGCGCTCGCGCCACACGTCACGCTCGTGGCCGGCGGACCGCACGCGACGATCATGGCCGACGAGCCGTTCGCGCATGGCTTTCGCTACGTGATCCGCGGCGAAGGCGAAGAAGCGCTCGTCGAGCTCGCCGATGTGATCGACGGCTGTCGTGCGAAGGCCGAGGTCGCCGGGCTCAGCTGGCTCGACCGTGGCTTGGTGCGGCACAACCCGGCGCGGCCGTTCGTCGCCGAGCTCGATCGACTAGCGCCGCCGCTCTCGGCACTCGATCTGTTCGATCAGAGCTGGTACGGCAAGCCGTTGATGGATGGCGGCATGATGGCGCCGGCCGGCATCTTATCGAGCCGCGGGTGTCCGCAAGCGTGCACGTTCTGCTCGAACGACGTTACCGGTCGCAAGTTTCGCTATCGCAGCGCGGCGTCGGTCGCCGCGGAGGTCGCGCTGCTGCGCGAGCGCTTTGGCCTGCACGGGTTCAGCTTCTTCGACGACTCGTTCGCGGTCGGACGGCGCCGCGTGCGCGAGCTGTGCGATGCGATCCTCGCGACCGGCGCCCCCGTATGGTGGACGTGCACGGCGCATCCCGCGCACCTCGATCGCGACGTCCTCGCCGACATGAAGCGCGCTGGCTGCGCGGGCGTCGACATCGGCATGGAGAGCGCCGATCCGGGCATGCTGCTGCGGATCGGCAAGGGCGTCACGGTGGAGCGCGTGCTCGACGTGCTCGGCTGGGCGCGCGAGCTCGGCATTCACACCGTCGTGAATCTGATGTTCGGTTGGCCCGACGAGACCGACGCCGAGCTCGACGCCACGATCGGTTTCATGGATCGCGCGGCGCCGATCGCGGGTGGTTTCAACGCACGCGGCGTCGTGGTGCCGTACCCGGGCACCGCGATCTACGACGACAACCACGAGCGGTTCGGCTTCACGGGCTGGTGGCTCCGCGAGCCACCGCTCGCCTATCTCGTGTTCCCGACGAGCTGGGACGAAGCCGAGATCCGCCGCGCATACGCCGACGACCCGGCGATCGATCGCAATTTCTTCCAGCATCCGCCGCATCGCATCGCCCGGATCCGCCAAGCGCTCGCACGCAAAGCCGACCTGACCATGGACATCCAGCGCCGTCGCGGCACGAATGCGGTCGCCGAAAACTACGTCCCCGTCGGGGTGCCCGCTGCCGGCGCACGATAGGAGCGGTCGCAACGTGCGCAACTCGTGACGCGCGTGTCCGCGCAACTCTGATGGCCGTAGGGACGGTTGCAACTCACGCAACTTGTCAGCGATGAAGCGCCTCGAGCTGACGTAATGCCCACGTCCGCGGCACACGGAGCTTCGCGGGTCGCCTGCCATCGTCGGCCGCGAGCTGCTTCAACAACAAACGCGCGTCCTCGGCCTTGCGATCGGGCTTCGGGAACGCCGCGAGCCCGTCGAGCTTCATTCCTTCCCCAAGGCCGTCGGCGATCAGCTGCGACCACGAGCGTTCGCGATAGAACCTCGCGCGGGCCAGCTCGATCAGCCGGTCGCGCGCGCGTGCATCGATCACGCGAGCCTTCGCGGCGCGGGCGAGCCCATCGCGGAGGTTGACGAGCGCATCCGAAACCGCGCGATAGCCCTGCTCCCCCGGCAGATGCGCGACCGCGACTTCGTCATCGGCGGTCAGCACGCCCCGCGCGAACGCCTTGAAGATCGCACCGACGCCGATCATGCCAAAGGGCGCGAGCTCGGCGGCTCGCAACGCGCCCATGCTCGAAGCTCCCCATACGGCGATGCCGCGCTCGAGTGCGAGCAGGATCTCTTTGTGCCAGACCGCGGCCATTCGCTCGAAGTACCCGTCGACGATCGCGATCCGATTCACGTCTTTGCGCCGGCTCGCGCGCAGCACGTCACCGACGGCAGCCGGCGGCATCACGATCGCGGCCGGAAGACGCGACTCCACCTCCGCTGCGGTGAGCGTCGGGCCGATGAAGATCAGCGTGCGCAACCGCCCTGCACTTTCCAGCGCCGTGACCGCTGGCGCGCTCCGGTCGTGCGTTGCCCCCAGGCCTCACCGCGTCGAGGATCCCTCATCCGAGCGCCTCGACATCGGTGGCGCGACCGGGGACCAGCACCTTGACGACGGGCACGCGCAGCGCCGGGTGCGTCAGGTCGACCACGATGACTTGCTCACCGGCGAGCGCCGCGAGCAACGCTTCGAGATCCTCGCCGAGGCCGCGCGTCGCGATCCGGGGCAGATCGGCGAACGCGACCGGCTCTTCGCACGGGGCCGCGAGGCGCTCCCACAGATCGGCGTTGAGCTCCGGATCCGTCGCGCGCTCGTAGTCGAACGGAAAAAAGTCATCCCGGCCGCCGGCGATGTACGTCAGCCGCGTCTGCGCGGCCTCGGTGATCGCGCGTGCGATCGCGACCTCCGGAACCAGGTGCGCGCCGAATCCCTGGTAGAAGCCGAGCGTCCGCCAGGCGGGCTCGCGCGGATCCTCCATGATCGCGCAGCCGATCGTCGCGATGCCGACCTCGCTCGCGAGATCCCACACGAACACGCGCGCGCCCGTGCTCGCGATCTGCTCGATCAACGCGCGACATGTTCGATCGCCGATCGAATCGAGCACGATCCGCCGATCGCCGCCCGCACGCCGCCACGCCGCCTCGGCGTCGCGCTCGATCACCTCGCACAGGCCGTGCACGACCGCCTCGACCAGCACGTTCCCCGAAGCCAACCCATTGGACGAGATGTCGAACACCGGCGGCCGCTTGAACGTGGTGTCGAGCGTGACCGCCTGCAGCGGTACGAGGATCGGCTCACCCGCGACGAGATCGAAGCCTTCGACCCACGCCCACCGCGCATCCCGATCGAGCCTTCCACGCGGCCGAGGCAGCGCACGCACGTCGACCACGCGCCGCTTCTTCGCGAGCGCCCTCGCCGACCCGTGCACGAGTTTTCCGCTGACTTCTTCGGCCGAGAACGTCTCGAGGCTCTCCATCAGCGCGGACACCCGCGCCGCCGCCGCGGTCACGCCCTTACCTTGCTGCGTCGACAGCGACTTGCCCATCGGGCGAATCGCCGCGAACACCGGAATCCCGAGCGTATCGAGCCCGGTCAGGTCCGCGAGCCGCGTGATCCCGGCGCGCTTCGCGACCCGCGAAAAGCGCGACCACGTCTCGTCGAGGGTCGCGGCGCGATGCGTGCCGTCGCGCAGCCGGGTCGGCGCATCGAGCACGTGATCGAAGAAGCGAACCATCGCGGACCCAGTGCTATCATCGATCCGTGCGGTTCCTCGCGATCATCCTCGCGCTCTTCGTCGGATGCCACCCCGGTGGCGAATACGTCAAAGCCACCCGCCAGGGCGGCGCCGACCGCGGCGAGACCAACGGCCGGATGTTCGACTTCGTCTCGAACAAACCCGAGGGCGACGACTGGCAGATCCGGATCCGAGGCAGCTCGATGTGGGTCTCCTACGGAAACGAAACCAAGACCGACCAGCTAGGCACCCAGAACCTCGAGACCAAAGAGACCGAGAAGATCTGGGACATGGTCGACAAGCTCGACATCCCTTCCCGCAAGAAGGGCAAGAAAGACGACGACAACGGATATGTCGAGCTGCGGCTCAGAGAGCCCGGCGAGGAACAGCACGACATCTATACAGTGTATGTTTCGCGCGAGACGGAGGATGACGAGGTCCTCGACCTCGCGGAGTACCTTCGCAAGCTCGTCATCAAGCACTTCAAAGAGAAACCGAATTTCTGATGAACGGAATCCTCATCACTTGCTCTTCGAAACGCCTCGCCGTCCTCGAAGAAGATCCCGAAACCCTCGCCGACGTCATCGAAGAACGTGATGACCAGCAGATCCCGGGCCTGCTCGATATCGGCGTCACCTGGGACGCATTCGATGTCCTGATCTCGGATCGCGGCAAGGACGCGCTCCTCGGCGATGCCTTCATCGGCCGCACCGGTCGCAAGCTCTACGCCTCGGGAGCGCTCGAGAACGTCCGCCTGCTGCCACCCGAGCGCGTCGCCGAAGTCGCCGCGAAGCTCGCGTCGCTGCCCAAGACCGTCGTCAAGGAGCGCTATGCGCAGCTCGCCGGCAAGAAGGTCCACGGCAAGCTCGGCACCGACCCCGAAGAGATCGAGGGGCTCGAGCTGCTGTTCGGCCGCGTCTCCGCGCTTTATCAAGAAGCCGCGAAGCAGAAGTATTCGATGATCGTCGCGATCGTCTAGGAAACCGCGGCTCATCCTATGGTCGCTCGCACCAGCGAATCGTGTCACTAAGCGATCGCGGCGTCGGCTTCCTTCTCGAGGATGCCGGAACAACGCAAATAGAACAGCAAGTAGGGATCCGGCAGCACCAACACCTGCGCCTGCTCGTCCCATTCGATCGACGGGCCCGCTGGTGCCGCGAATGCCTGCGCGATTTGGCCGAGCGTTCCACACGCCCGCACCACGCTCGCACCCTCGGGATGGCTGCCTTTGCACAGCGTCTCGAGCCGCCGCGTGAGCTCCGCATAGTCGAGCGCCAGCCTCGGAGGATCCATCGCGACTGCTCGCATGATGGTCAAGTAGACATCACCGACGCGTCCATCGAAATGCATGTAGTTGCGGCGCTCGCCCGGCTTCACTTTGGGACCCGCGCAGAGCGCCCGGACGAGCGATCGAAAATCGACGGTGGACGCGGTCATGAACAAGACCCGCTTGCGGGTTTCTTCGTCGAGCACGATGTCGCGCCAGGGCTCCACCGTCTCCGGGACGCCGAGGTGGTTGCACATCCAGAGACAGATCGATTGCATGAGCTGCGGCGAGCCGGCCGCTTCGGTCGCGAACGCCACGAGGGACGTGTTGTCGACCTGGATTCCGAGCAGCGGCAGGCCGAGGTGCGGGATCGCGATCAGATCGCGCCGACTCCAATAGTCGAGATCGATCGCGAGCACGCGTCCGCGTAGCTCGGGTAACGCTCGCACGACATTGTCCGCCCGGTGGGGCACCGACGCGACACAGATCCGAACGCCACGGCTCGCGGCGTCCTTGAGCTGCTGTGCGACGTCGACCTGGATCCCCGCCGGGATGTAATGGAAGTCATCGATCAGCACCGTGTACTTCGTCCTCGCGAGCTCCTGCACGACCTGCGGCAGGCCGCGGCGATTGACCGTTGCCTGCATCGTGTCCGTCGCGATCGATCCCGTCGCATTCGCGCTGCGATGCGAGGCCGCGGTTCCGGTGACCCCGAGCGAGACGTTCTTCTCGCTGGTCGCGAGCTCGTTATCGGCGTCCGCGTGGATCGCGGTCGTCGCGTGCGGCTCGCCCCACCAATCGAGCACGCGCTCCCACAACTGGTCCGGCGTGCGAACGGAGGCACCACTGACCGTGATCAGGAACTCTTCCCCGACGACGCGCTGAACGAGCACCGTCTTGCCCGCCTTCGATGGCCCCGACACCGACGCGATCTGGTTCGAGGATCGCGTCCACTCGCGGAGCAGCGTCTCGTGATGCAAATCGTCACGCTGGACGTACGAGTGAGTCGGATACGAGTTCGGGGTGAACACCTCGGAGGACGCCAGGCGTGGCATCGCCGGATCATGCGCGATACCGAAGCCCCAGAGGAGGATCCACCAGCGGTTTCTGCAGAGCCCTGATGTCCAGCCAAACGCGCAGGCCGACGCGGGGTGTGGGTTTCGAGCGAGCTGGCTGTCACTTCGCGAAGCGGCGGTTACCAGGGATACTGCGTGCCCTTCCAATCGAGGAATTCCCCGGATTGGTCGAGCGTCGCGTTATCGACCGCGTGCAAGATCCCGCGAACCGAGTCTGCAACGGTCACCGCGGCGCTCTTGCCACCCATGTCTGTCTGCACCCAGCCTGGATTGACGACCACGGAGATGATGCCTTCGCTCCGTAACTCGACCGCGAGGCTCTTCGACGCCATGTTGAGCGCAGCCTTCGCCATCCGGTAACCGTAAAATCCGCCGCTCCGGTTGTCGCCGATCGATCCGAGGCCCGACGTGATGTGCGCCAGCTTCTTGCCGGCGCCATGACGAAGATTGGGGAGGAGCGCGAGGGAGACCCGTAGCGGTCCGAGTGCATCGACCTGGTACGTGCGCACGGCCTCCTCGAAATCCATGTCTCGAAGCTGTTGATGAGATCCGCCGCTGATTCCGGCGTTGTTGATCATGAGATCGATCGGAGTGTCGCCGAGCTCCGCGGCGAACGCTTTGACGCTCGCGTCTTCAGCGACATCGCAGCGATGCACGCGTCCACCGAGCTCGCGGAGCTGCGTTGCGGTTTCGGGATGGCGGCATGCAGCCTCGACCTCGTCACCGCGCGCACGCAACTGGCGCACGAGCTCGAGGCCAATCCCACGATTTGCACCAGTGACGACGACGCGCATGCCTGCAGCTTACCGCGATCATGAGCGAGCCCCGAGCTGACTGTTCGCCGGCCCACTGTGCGTGTGCGCTCGCTTCAAGCACCCATCCCTCTTCTGAAACGCGGAAATCTGTAACCACCGTAACGGCATACCCCTTGCTGTGGGCTCCCCCCATGTCCAGCGCGCTCGAGCTTGTTGATGCACGTGACGCTCGCGTCGAGCGCATCTGGAGGTCGCTGGAATCGCAGTCCGAGCCTTCTTACTTCCTGTCGTGGGGCTGGATCTCGAATTGGATCTCGATGCTGCCGAAGCCACCGCAGCTCGCCGTGATCTCCGACGGTGACGCACCGATCGGCGCGTTCTTTCTTGGCCGGCAACGAATTCGCCGCAGCGGCGTGTTCGCGAGCGATGCGCTGTTCTTGAATGCGACCGGCACACCGCGGCACGACGAGCTCACGATCGAGCACAACGGCATCCTCTCCAACCGCCACTCGATGCGTTCGCTGGCGTCGATCGTCGACCTGCTCCCGGGACAGTGGCACGAGCTGTTTCTGCCCGCGATCAACAAGCTGACCTTCGAAGATCTCGAGGCCGTCCCCGGCTATCGCATCAAGATCGACAAGCAGTCTCCTGCGCCGTATGTCGACCTCGACAAGGTTCGCAAGGCCAAAGACGGCTACGTGTCCCTGCTCGGCTCGAGCACGCGCACGCAGCTCCGCCGGTCGCGAAGAGTGGTCGGCGAGATCAAGCTCGAGATCGCGACCGGCGAGACCCAGGCCATGGATATCTACGGCGAGATGATCCACCTGCACGCGCGACGCTGGAATGCACTCGGCAAGTCCGGCGCGTTTGCCGATCCGTGGTTCGAGCAGTTCCATCGGCGGCTGATCATCAATCGGCTAGCGCACGGCGAGATCCAGCTCGCTCGTGCGCGCGCGGGCGACCAGACGATCGGCTGTCTTTACAACCTCGTGTTCCGTGGCCGCGTGCTGTTCTATCAGTCGGGGCTCGCGAGCCACGAAGATTCGCACGTCAAGCCCGGCTTTCTGACCCACGCAGCGGCGATCGAGCACAACGCGATGCTCGGCCATGCGGTCTACGACCTCCTCGGAGGCGAAGGTCGCTACAAGCAGCAGCTGTCGACGAACGAGACGCACCTCGTGTGGGCGAGGATCCAGCGCCCGATGCTTCGGTTCTCGATCGAAGACCGACTTCGCACGGCGAAGCAAAAGTTCGTCGCGGCACGCCCGAAGCTCGCGTCGCCCCCCGCCTGAGGTAGTCTCGGCGCGCGATGCGCGTGCGCTTTTACGGAGTGCGAGGTTCGATTCCGACCCCAGGGCCCTCGACCGTACGCTACGGCGGCAACACGGTTTGCGTCGAGCTTCGGCTCGCCGACGATACGTGCATCGTGCTCGACGCCGGCACCGGGATTCGCGAGCTCGGTAAACAGCTCGTGCTCGAGGACTACAAGAAACCGATCCACCTGTTCATCACGCACGGCCATTGGGATCACATCATGGGGCTGCCGTTCTTCGGGCCCGTGTACTCGAAGGACACGACCCTGATCTTTCACCCGACCACCGAGAGCGGCCTCGCCGGTGCGCGGGATCCGATCATGTTCGCGAGCGCGCACTTCCCGGTGAAGTTCACCGATCTGCCCGCGCGGATCGACGCCGATGCGCATCACGGGGATCATCGCATCGGGTCGGCGGTGGTGAGTCACATCAACCTCAACCACCCAGGCGGCGCGACGGGATTTCGGATTCAAGACGCCGACGGCACGTCGATCTGCTACCTCACCGACAACGAGCTCGACCCACCCGGCGACGTCACGACTACCGTCGACGTGCTTGCCCGATTCTCTGCGGGCACGAACCTCCTCATTCACGACGCGCAATATCTGCCGTCGGACATGCCCGCGAAGCGTGGTTGGGGGCACTCGGTCGTCGGCGAAGCGCTTCGGCTCGCGCGCGACGCAGAAGCGCGAGCGATCGTCCTGCATCACCACGATCCTGATCGGGACGATGCAGCGCTCGACGAGATCGGCGTCGACGCGGCGTCATGGGCCCAACGTCATGCGCGTTCGCTCGCTACGCACGTCGCACGCGAAGGCCTGATCATCGACGTCTAGCGACACGCGGCGGCGAACAACGCGCATCGTTTCTCCAAGCCGGATTCACCAGACGAGCCGTCGCGGACCGTGAGGCGATCGCTCGAGGATCGGAGTTGCAGAGGATCCGGAACCGATCGCGCGGTTGCCGCGTCCGCTCGAACGTGCTCGCTCACCGGGCGCTAGGTCCACGAAATCGACGGAGGTTCACAGAGGGGGGGGCGCGGGCGAGAACGCACGCTGCGCCCGCATGCACGCCGTTCGACTCTCGATCCACGGCACCGATCACACGAACGCCGCGCCGGATCGCCGACGGCCGAGCGGGCGGACACGTGCAACCAGACTGTTCCTCGTCGACAACGCGGCATCGATCCGCTCGCGACTGATTTGCCCGGCCGCTCTCCCGCGAGAGCGTCGCTCCGAAGCAAGAGCGTGCGCCAGCGCTCACGCCCGTCGATCTGATCGGGGCGGTTCGCACGAGACGGGGCACGCGACTTGCGAGGGTCCCAGTCATACAAGGAGGATCATCATGAAGATTCGCACCATGCTCGGACTCGGTCTCATTGGAACGGCGATCTACGCCCACAAGCAACGCGGTGGTGAAATGACCATCGATAGCTTCAAGCAGAGCCTCAATGATCTCTGGCTCGCCATCCAGAACAAGGCGAGCGACGCCAGAGGCAGGGCAGAACAGTTCGCCGACAGGGCGCAGGACAAGATGAAGGACGTCGCGGGCAAGGCGAAGTCCGCGGCGAAAGACGTCGGCGCGACCGCGCAGGACAAGGCCAAGGACGTCGCGAGCACCACGCGCGGCTTTGCGGATGATGCGAGCGGCTACGGCTCGAGCGGTTACCCGCCGGGCGGCGGCATGGGCAACGGAACGAACCGTCGCTAGGTCGCCTCCCACGCTTGGTGGATTGCAGCCGTCTCTAGCCGAGGCGGCTGCGATCCATTTTAGCGCATCCGAAGACCGATCCGGCGACCGCGGTCGTCATACAAAGGCCTCAGATGATCTCCAGCGGCTGTGCGCGCGTCGGAGGTGGAAAGCTCTGATCGAGCTCCGCGAGGTCGCGCTTGGTGAGCCGGATCTCGAGCGCGCGGCAATTCTCGCGGACGTGGGCCGGCGTGCCCGCTTTCGGAATCGCGATCACGCCTTCTTGGCGCAGCACCCACGCAAGTGCGATCTGCGCCGGCTTCGCGTCGTGGCGCGCCGCGACGCGCTCGACCACGCGACGATGCGCCAGCTCCCCTTGCTCGATCGGCGAGTACGCCATGATCGGCATCGCTCGCTCGCGGCACCACGGCAGCAGATCCCATTCGATGCCGCGCCTCGCGAGATTGTAGAGGACCTGATCCGTCTGGCACTCCGCTCCACCAGGCGTGTTGACGACGTCACGCATGTCGGGGACGTCGAAGTTGCTGAGACCCCACGATCGGATCTTGCCGGCGGAGATCAGCGCCTCGAATCCCGCGATCGTCTCTTCGAGGCTCGCGTCGCTTCGCCAGTGCAGCAGGTACAGATCGATGCGATCGGTCGAGAGCCGCCGTAAGGACGCCTCGCAGGCAGCGATCGTGCCCGCCTTCGTCGCGTGCATCGGCAGCACCTTGTCGACGAGGAACACTTGATCGCGGCGTCCCGTGATCGCTTCTCCGACGAGGACCTCCGCCTCGCCGGATGCGTACATTTCGGCGGTATCGATCAGCGTGAGCCCGAGATCGAGGCCGGTGCGAAGCGCCATGATCTCGTTTCTTCGCCGCAAAGGCTCCTCGGCCATGTGCCACGTGCCTTGCCCCAGGACGGGCACGGAGTCACCGTTCGGAAACTTCGTCGTCCGCATGGCTGCCATGCCTCTTCCCACCCAGCATGG
>JAQBQF010000236.1 GCA_028287115.1 Myxococcales bacterium | reverse complement strand
AGGCCACTCTTCGGCAGCGGCCCGATGCCTCCGCCGCCGGGCGTCGCGTCCTGCGCCGGCCACGTCAGATCGTAGTCTCGCGTGAACCAGCCGAGGAAGGCGGGCATCACGATCTTGATCAGCTGCTCGCCGGCGCAGCGATGGCCATCGGGCGGTCCGCCACCTTGCGGTACGAACGCGCTGGGCGGGAGCGCGCGCAGCGTGTCGTCGGCGAGCCGATCGGGCTTGAACGCGGTTGGATCCGCGAACGTGGTGCCGTCTTGCAGCGTCGCCCAGATCGCGCCCGCGCCCTTCCAACCGGCGCGGATCGAGAATCCGTCAAGCTCGAGATCCTTCTTGGCGACGCCGATGAACGTCGTGGGTACGATCGGATAGGCGCGGAGCACTTCGCGCGAGACGCTCTGGGCCTGCGCGAGTTGCTTGATCTGCGCCAAGGTCGGCGTGCTGTCGCCGAGATTCGCGTCCGCCTCGAACCGCAGGCGTCCTGCGAGATCGGGGTGCTCTCCAAGGACGACGATCAACCATGCGAGCGCAGCGGTGAGCCCGCCATGCGCGGCGAAGAAGAAGTGCAACAGCTCGATCTCGAGCTCGGCGCTCGTCAATTGCTCGCCGTTCGGGCCGCGCGCGGACTTGAGCACGCCGAGCGCGCTACCGGTGCCTTCGCTCTCGGCGATCCTCCGCTCGAGATACGCGCGCAGCCGATCGCGCGCCTTGACCGCCTTGCCGTACGCGGTGAACGGCAGATTCACGGGCGGCGAGAAGGCACCGCGATTCATCAGCGCGAAGTCGTTGGCGCTCTCGGTGTTGCTCGCATCGGGATCGCCGGCCGCGAACAACACGTCCGCGACATCGAAGCCGAGCTGCGAGAGGTCTTGCGCGATCGGCGCCTCGCCCTGTGCGATCCATTTCTTCACGAACCGCTCGACGACCTTGAAGATGCCGGGCAGATAGCTCTCGATCGCCGCGTCGCTGAATGCCGAGAGCAGCAGGCGCTTGCGCGTCTTGTGGCGATCACCATCGAGAAACGGCACCGCATCCGGATGGAGCAGCTCGCGGAGAAACTTCGGACTGCCGGCCTCGCGCGTGAAGTTCTCGGGCTCCATGAAGAACGAGAACGCCTTCGGGCCCGCAAAGAACACGACCGTATCGCCGAGGATCCGCGTCTTCCACACGTTGCCGTGCTTCTTCGTGCGGTCGAGCGTGAACACGAACGGATCTTTCAAGAATGCCAGCGCCTCACCCAGAAACGGCGCACCCATAGATCCCGGAGGCAGCTGACTCATCGCAACGCATGGTACGGCCAAGTGCGCATGCCGGATCGCATGCCTTGCTATTTTTCAAATCGGAAACGCCAAATGCCGAAGGTCATGAACGCGGCGGAGAACGCGAGGAGCGCGGCAATCGAGGGTCCGATGTCCGCGATCGTCGTGCCTTGGCGAACGAGCACGGCGTAGTAACCGTCGAGCGCCCACGAGTGCGGCACGACATGGCCGATCTGCTGCATGAACGGCGGCATCAGCAGCCGAGGAAACATGCAGCCGCCGAGGAGCCCCATCACGAGCAGCAACACCGGCACGGTGCTGCCGAGCTGCTTCGGCCGCGCGCGCCGCCGCTTCGGCGTCGCCGGCGATCTCGAGCTCGATGCCTTTGCCGGCGTACTGCGCGACGAGCTCGCTGATCTTGCCGAGCGCTACGATCGCACCGGCGTCCATGATCGCGACGCGGTCGCACAGGGCCTCGACCTCTTCCATGTAGTGACTCGTGTAGATCACCGTCATGCCGCCTGCCTGGAGCGCGCGCACGGTGTCGAAGATGTAGTTGCGGCTTTGCGGATCGACCCCGACCGTCGGCTCGTCGAGGATCAGCAGCTCGGGCTTGTGCACGAGCCCCGCGGCGATGTTGAGCCGCCGCTTCATGCCGCCGGAAAATTGCTTTACCGGCTCGCGCGCGCGATCGCGGAGGCCGACCACGTCGAGCGCCCAGTCAACGCGCTTCCCGAGCTCGCTACCGCGCAAGCCGGGTGTCAGCGCATTGGAATAGATCTCGCCGAAATAGCGCAGGTTATGGATCGCGGTCAGCTCTTCGTAGAGCGCTAGATCTTGCGGTACGAGCCCGAGCTTGGCCTTCGCCGCGAACGGCTCGCGATCGAGCGCGATTCCAGCGATCGTGACCGAGCCGCGCGAAGGTGTCACCACGCCGCACGCCATCGAGATCGTCGTCGTCTTGCCGGCGCCATTCGGACCGAGCAGACCGAGGATCTCGCCGCGCTCGACCTCGAGATCGACGCTCTTGACCGCCACGCGCTCGCCGTAGTCCTTCCCGAGCTTGCGCAGTTCTAGGACGGACGTCATGGATCACCATACCCTGTGAAGAAAGCCGCGGGAGCGCGGGCTAGTTACATCGCACCCGGCGCTCGGCGCGGTAGGGTCGCGGCATGCGCGTCGTCGCGGTCCCGAACCTCAAAGATAACTACGCCTACTTGGTGATCGAAGGAGCTCGCGCGGCCGTCGTCGATCCGGGAGAGGCAGCTCCGATCGAGCAAGCGCTTGCACGTGAAGGTGTCACGCTCGGCGCGATCTGGCTGACCCATCATCACGCCGACCACGTCGGCGGCGTCGCCGCGCTCGTCGCGAAGCGCCCCGGGATCGAGGTCGTCGCGCACGCCCACGATCGCGAGCGCGCGCCGCACGTCACGAACGCCGTCGAGCACGAGGCAACCGTCGAGCTCGACGGCCTGCGCGCCACGATCATCTACAACCCAGGCCACACGCTCGGTGCGATCAGCTACTGGATCTCAGGCAGCGATGGTGCGGTATTCACGGGTGACACGATGTTCGGCGCCGGTTGCGGTCGATTGTTCGAAGGCACCGCCGCTGCGATGCATGCTTCGCTATCGCGCCTCGCATCGCTTCCCGAAACCACGCGCGTCTACTTCGGTCACGAGTACACGGCGAGCAATCTGCGGTTTGCGGCGGCTGTCGAGCCGAACAACCCGGCGATCGCCGCGCGCGCGTCCGCGTTGCGCGAGCCCTCGACCCCGTCGACCGTCGCGGACGAGCGCGCGACCAACCCGTTCGTCCGCGTCGGCGAGCCCGCCGTGATCGCCGCGGCGCGTGCCCGTGGCGCTTCCGACGATCCGGTCTCCGTGCTCGCCGCGATCCGTGCGTGGAAAGACAGCTTCAAGTAACTACTTGGCGATGAACAGCGCGAGCGAGCGGCCCTCGACGTCGCCCTGCGGCCAATCCGTGCGCGAGCGCGTCAGGCTCGCGGCAGCCGGAGTGCGAACGTCGCGCCGCGTCCTCGCGTCGGCCGATACACGAGATCGCCGCCCATCGCGCGCGCGAGCGACTGGGACAGCGCGAGCCCGAGTCCGAGCCCCGCCGGACCGTCTGCCGATACGCCGCGCGCGAACGGCCGAAACAGATCCTTCTCCACGGCGACACCTGGCCCGCGATCGGCAACGACGACCTCGACGATGTCGCCCAGATCGCGCGTCGTCAACGTGATCGTTCGATCCTCGGCGGCTCGCGCGTACTTCTCTGCGTTGTCGAGCAGGTTTCCGACGATCCGCGCGAGCGCATCGCGATCGAACCGAGCGCGAACCTCGGGCTCGACCTCGACATCGAGCGCGGCGCCCGCTCGATCGAGTGCAGGCTCCGCGAGCGCCGCGAGCTCGCGCAACGCTTCACCGAGCACGCCGACCTGCACATCGACACTGAGGTTGCCGCGCTCGAGCTGCGAGAACCCGAGCACGTTCGACACGACGCGCCCGAGCCGCGCCGCCTCTTCGCTCATCCGGCGCGCGTAGTCGCGTGCCTTCGCGGGATCGCCGAGACCATCGGCGAGCATGTCGCCGTAGAGCTGCAGGCCGGCGAGCGGTGTCCGCAGCTCGTGTGCCGCGGCGGCCGCGAATTGACTGCGTTCGCGCGCGAGGCGCTCGGCGCGCATCACGAGCAACACGACGAGCGAAGCCGCGAGCACCGCGACCACACCGAGGCCGACAAATCGGATCAAGAAAGCGCGCGCGACGCTGGCTGCATCATGCGTCGCTTGCACGATCGCACGCGGATTCGGCGCGACCGAGAGGAACCAACCCGGTGCGATCTCCTGCGCGCTGCCTTCGCCGGTTCGCAGCTCGGCGACCATGTCCCCTGCCCGCGCGGCCAGCCAGCTCGTCAGCGTCGCGCGATCGACGACGAAGCCTTGCGCGAGCGCACCATCGGGCGTCTGGACCTGCCGCACCGCGAGCAGCGCGGGCGCGCTACCGAACGGCAACGTGCGCCACTCGAGAGGCGAGATCGTGATCGTCACCGGCGGTGCCGGCTTGTGCCCCGGCAACACCGGCTTCCCGAGCTGCGGCTCGGGGGAGTCCCAGTATCCCGCGTTGCCAACCGCGTTCTGCGCATAGGTGTTGCGATCGACATTCAAGACCTGCGCAGGCCGCGGCGCTGCAAGCGCGACGATCGGGCCGGCGCGCGGCGGTGCCAGCGCAACCGCGAGCGAGCGCGCGACCTCCGCGCGAAACGCGCGATTCTCCGCGAGGTGCTGCGCATCCGAGAGCTCCGGACGCTTGTCGTTGATCGTCGGGATCGTCGCACGAGCATCCGCATCGAGCTGGAAGTAGCCGAGCACGAGCGGATCCTCTGGTGTCGTCGCGAGCGGTGACGGGGTCAGCCCCCACTCCGTCGGCGCCTGCGGATCGTGAAACAGGTTTTGATAGACGTAGTACGGGCGCTGGACCTCGCGCGACATCAGCACGGCGAGCTGACTGCGGAGCTCGCGCGAGAGCTCGCCGGCGCGCTGCTCGGCCGCGACCGCCGGCGCTTGACTGACCGCCCGCTGTCGCGCACGGACCTCGGCCCAGCCCGAAATGAACCACGCGACGAGCAGTGCCGCGAGCGCGACCGCGAGCAGTCCCGCCGCGTACACCGCGCGCGACGATGCTTTGCGAATTACCGCGCGAGCTTCCACGCGTACCCCGCACCTTTGACGGACACGATCAACCGTGGCTTGGCCGGATCGACTTCGACCTTCTTGCGCAGCACGGCGATCGCCATGTCGACCGCGCGCGTCTGCAGATCTCCGCGCTGGCCGAATACCTGTTCGAGCAGCTCCGCCCGCGACACGACGCGATCCTTGTGCTGGTACAGCCAGCGCAAGATCCCGACCTCGCGCGGGGTCAGCGCGACGTGGTCGCCATCGCGCATCACGACCATCCGCGCGAGATCGATCAGCGCGCCATCGATCTGCACCTCGTCGAGAGATTCCGCGGACACCGCGCGACGGCCGAGCGCGCGCACGCGAGCGAGCAGCTCACGCGCCGAGAACGGCTTGGTCACGTAGTCGTCCGCACCTTCGATCAAGCCGCGCACCTTGTCGTCCTCGGAACCGCGCGCCGTCAACATCAGGATCGGCATTCCCGGCCGCGCGGCGCGGAGCCGCCGGCAGACCTCCATGCCGTCGAGCCTCGGCAACATCAGGTCGAGCACGACGAGCTCGAAAACCTCGCCCAACCCCGCCTCGACGCCGGCCACGCCATCGCCGACTGCCGTAACCGTGTGCCCATCCCCGTGCAACAGGTCGCGAATACCCTCGCGCAGGCTCGCTTCGTCTTCGACGACCAGGATTCGCACGCCCCGCTATTGTGCCATGTGCCGTGTAAGGCGGACGCAAGGGCGAAGGCCCGTCAGTGAGGCTCAACATGCCGAATTGGTTTGATCTCGTCCTCGTACTCGTACTCGTGCTCGACACCTAGCCCGCTGAGACCCCATTCGATGATGGGCTGGATGACCATCGCCTCTGAGAGGGGGCCGAGTGGTCGACATCCCGATGGTTCGAGAGGTCTTTGGTGAGGTCATCGAACCCGAGTACGAGCACGAGCACGAGTACGAGCGCGGTCGACTCTCGAAGTAGGCGTGTCTCTGGGTTGCCCGAGGCGATTCGTCACACGGCCCGCCCCCGGCACACGTGCGCGCCTCGACCGGGGATATACTGACGGCGATGCTTCGGGTCCTCGTCCTCGCGTGCGCGCTGCTCGTGCCATCGATCGCCGCGGCCACTCCGACGCAGCTCGGCATCTGGTTCGGTCCGCGGATCTTCAACGGCGATTCGGGACTCGGTTACATCGACGATGCGCCTGCTCACCCGTCGCTGCATAACGGAATCGAGCTCGGCGCCCGCGTCTCCGGTCAGTTCTTTCCGTTCGCGTGGCTGATTCCAGAATTCGAGCTCGCGGTCTCGCCGACCAGCACGACCGAGGCCTGCACGACCATGGGCGTCTGCGCGGCCTCGACGGGGGTGGTCTGGCTCGAGCCCCGGTTCCAATTTCGGTTCGAGCTTGCAGCAGGTCGGCCGATCCAACCGTTCATCGTCGTCGGGGCCGGCACCCCGGTCGCGTTGTCGTCGGCGCGCATGACGTTCAATTCCGGGATCTCCGCGGATGGCTATATCGGCGGCGGTGTTCGCTTCGATACACACAAGGGCTTTGCCTTCAGGTTCGACGCGCGCATCGCGGCGCTTCAAGGCGTGAATCACTTCCTCGCACCGGAGCTCGATATCGGATTCGGGATCGATCTGTTGTTCGGCCGCAAGAGAGCGCCGTCGATCGAGGAGGCCACGGCGGTGACCTCCGCGCTCTCCGATAAAGACGGCGACGGCATCCCGGACGCGCAGGACAAGTGTCCGGACCGCCCCGAAGACACCGACGGCTTTGAAGATGCCGATGGCTGTCCCGACATCGACAACGATCTCGATCGCGTCCTCGACGTCGCCGACAAGTGCATCAACGTCCCCGAGACGTACAACGGCTTTGAAGATGACGACGGCTGCCCCGACAGCGTCCCGCCCGACGTCGAAGCGCTGAAGGGCACGATCGAAGGCCTGTTCTATGCCGAGACCGAAACCGTGGTGCGCGACTCGGCGCTACCGAGCCTCGGCAAGCTCGCGAAGGTTCTGATCGCGCGCCCCTCGGTCAAGGTCGTGCTCGTCGGTCACACCGACGATCGCGAAGCCAAAGCGTTCGTCACGGCA
>JAQBQF010000055.1 GCA_028287115.1 Myxococcales bacterium | reverse complement strand
TGATCGATGACCTTCTGATCGTTGTCCTTCATGTCGGTCTCCTTCCGCTCGGGGACCCTGCACAGGAGGCGCCATGCTTTCATCCTCGCCTCCGGTACACCGCATCGCGGAACGATGCGAGAATCACTTCATGAGTGGGGTCATCGTCGAGGTCGCCGCGCGCAAATTCGCGGTACCGTTCGAATGCCCGTGCTGCGGCGCCGTGCCCGACACCGAAATGGTCGTTGGCCAGAGCCGCGCGCCGGGAAAGAAGCGTCCCGCGGGCGCGCACGGGCTCGTGTTCCCGTACTGCACGATGTGCGTCGATCACGCGAAGCGATTCGAGTCGGCCGGGCTCACGTCCGCGGTCGTGATGCTGCTCGCGATCGTCGCGGCGGTCGTGGTGACGATCGCGGTCCAGCTCGTGTTTGGCCTGCTGATCTTTCTCGCCGCGGTTCCGATCGCGGTGGTTCTCGCGTCGACGTTGCGCTCATCGGCGCAGGCCGGTTGCGGCGAAGCATGCGCCTCGTCGGGCAAGTCGGTCGCGTATTACGGATGGTCCGGAGAGGTCCGTTCGTTCAAGTTCGAATCACCGACCTACACGGCGCGGTTCGCCGAGCAGAACACGAAGGTCTTGAGCAACCCGAGCGCCGAGCTACGCAAGCTACTCGAGGGCTACAAGTTCGCGCGCCTGGCGGTGCCGACGCCCGCCGCTCCCGCGATGGTGATTCCGCCGCCGCTCACCGCGCGCGAATGGATCACTCGGATCGAGGGTCACAAAGGCCGCGTCGAGCGTCGCAACGCGCTGCAGCGTGCCCTCGAGATCGTCGTCGAACCACAAGATCGCAAGGACCTGATCACGGCGTCGAGCCGCCTCGAGCTGGCCCCGGTGCTCGACAAGCTCGCCGCGATCGCGAGCCCGGTTGCGAGGCGCCGGCACCTGCAGGCCGCGATCGAACAGATCCGCGCCGACAATATTCCCGACGACCTTCAGGATGCCGAGCTCCGCGATCTCGAAGCGCGGCTCAGCGCGCTCTGATCGATTGCGAGCATCGCGGCGCGCGATCGCGAGCGCGCCGGCGTGAGCTTCGCGTGATCAGTCCGGGCGATACAGGACGAGCGCGACGCTGACGCTGCCGTCCGCCGCGATCTCCGGACTCGTCAATCGCTTGCCTCCGGTCCACTCGCGATACGCCGCCGAGGCGGTGATGTCGTCGAGCGCTCGCTGATACGCGGCCTGCGATCGAAACGTCAGGGTCGCGCCACAGCCGGCGACATAACAACCGACGTCGGACACCGTGCCTTGGCCCTCGAACGCACGGAGCAGCGACGTGCCCTGGGCCTCCCAGGACTCGTGCGCTTCTCCGGAGTCACGGACGGAGGCGAGCACCGTCGTGCGTTCTTCGCGGGCGGCCGTGGCCGCGGCGGTGGGTGGCTCGACCGCGTCGCGGGTCGCATCCGCGGTCACCGCGGGCATCGCCATGCGGGCATCGGGAGGTGCCGCATGGACGATCACGGCGGTGGTGGTCGCGGCGGGCTCGCTGCCGCGGCGGACGAGCACGTAGAGTGCGATCCCGATCGCGAGCAGCGCGGCAGCAGCGACGGCGATTCGGGTCACGGCTAACCGCGTCCGCGGCGTTGACCTTGACGCTGATGCGCGGGCCGTCCGGAGCCGTGCCGCGGCGGTGGCCCGGCAGGGCGTTTGAGCTGCTGCGGGCGTTGCACGGGCTTTTCGCTACGAGGAAACAGCGCGCTGACTTCTTGCGCCGTCAAGTTGCGCCATCGGCCGATCGGAAGCTGACCGAGGTTGATGTGCATGATGCGCACGCGCTGGAGCGCCTCGACGGTGAATCCAAACGCTTCGGTCATCCGTCGGATCTGCCGATTGAGCCCCTGCGTGAGCGTGATCCGAAACACCTTCGGACCGAGCTTCTCGACCTTGCATCGCTTCGTCGTCGCGTCCGACAGCCTGACGCCGCCGGCCATCCCCGCGATGAATTCTGGCGTGATCGTGCGATCGACGGCGACGACGTACTCCTTCTCGTGGTTGTGCTCGGCGCGCAGCACCTCGTTGACGATGTCGCCGTCGTTGGTGAGCAGGATCAGGCCTTCGGAGTCCTTGTCGAGGCGGCCGATCGGAAACACGCGCTCGGGATGATCGACAAAGTCGACGATGTTGCCTTCGACGTGGCGCTCGGTCGTGCACGTGATGCCGACCGGTTTGTTGAGCGCGATGTAGACCGGCCGGACCTTCTTGCGAGCCGTCCCGACCTGATCGCCGTCGAGGCGCACGTCGTCGCCTTCCGCGACCTGTGTTCCGAGCGCGGCGGGCACTCCGTTGACGGTGACCCGCCCCTCGGAGATGAAGGTGTCGGCCTCGCGCCTCGAGCACGCGCCGCTCTCGCTCAGGTATTTGTTGAGTCGCAAGCGAGCGAAATCTACCCCATCGCGCGAACCGGCGCAGGGTGCGCTACCTTGGCCAGGTTCCCGTGAAGCTCCTCCTCGTCACGCCACCGATGACGCAGCTCAACACGCCGTACCCCGCGACGGCGTACTTGACGGGATTCCTGCGGCTCCACGAGGCCCGGCTCGGCATCGAGGTCGCGCAGGCCGACGCCGCGCTCGAGCTGTTCCTCCGGGTGTTCAGCCGCGCGGGGATCGACCGCGTCCTAGCGGAGCTTCGCGAGCGCGCCGGTGCGACGGACGAGGACATGCCGCATTCGATCGCGAATTTCCTCGAGCATGGCGAGCGCTACGCGTCGACCGTCGACGCGGTCGTGCGGTTTCTCCAGGGTCGCGATCCGGGGTTCGCGCTGCGGATCATCGGCCGCCAGCTGCTGCCCGAAGGTCCGCGGTTCGCGGCGACCGAGCAGGGACCCGGCTCCGACGAGGACGACCCGCTCGCGTGGGCGTTCGGGGGCCTCGGCAGCGCCGATCGCGCGAAGCACCTGGCGAGCCTCTACATCGACGACCTCGCCGACGTGATTCGCGATGGGATCGAGCCCGACTTCGAGCTGTCGCGCTACGGTGAGCGGCTCGCCGCGAGTGCGCCGACGTTCGATCCGCTGCGCGACGCGCTCGAAGGCGAGCCGACGCTCGTCGACGTGATGCTCGACGAGCTCACCGCGGAGCTCTATGCGCGGCATCGCCCCGATGTGGTCGGCCTGACCGCGCCGTTTCCGGGAAATATCTACGGTGCGTTCCGGATCGCGCGAGCGATCAAGGCGATCGCGCCGGCGACGCGCGTGATCCTCGGCGGGGGTTACGTCAACACCGAGCTGCGCGAGCTCTCCGATCCGCGCGTGTTCGACTACGTCGACTTCCTCACGCTCGACGACGGCGAGGCGCCGATGCTCGCGCTCGTCGAGCATCTCCGCGATCCGAGCCGACCGCTGCTCCGCACGTTCGTTCGGCAGGCGGGCAAGGTCAAGCTCGTCACGAGCGACGCGCTCCACGACATTCCGCTGCGCGACACGGGCACGCCGACCTACGCGGGCCTCCCGCTCGACCGCTATCTGTCGCTGTTCGAGATGCTCAACCCGATGCATCGGCTGTGGTCCGACGGGCGGTGGAACAAGCTGACGATCGCGCACGGCTGCTACTGGAAGCAGTGCACGTTCTGCGACGTCACCCTCGATTACATCGCGCGCTACGATCGCGCGCCCGCGGATCTGCTCGTCGACCGGATCGAGGCGATGATCGCCGAGACGGGACAGACCGGATTTCACTTCGTCGACGAGGCCGCACCACCGGCGGCGCTGCGCGCGCTCGCGGAGCGCTTGATCGAGCGCAAGGTGATGATCACGTGGTGGGGCAATGTCCGGTTCGAGAAGGCGTTCACGCCGGAGCTGACGCAACTCCTCGCGGCGTCCGGCTGTGTCGCGATCAGCGGCGGGCTCGAGGTCGCATCCGATCGGTTGCTCGAGCTGATGAAGAAGGGCGTCACGGTCGAGCAAGTGGCGCGGGTGACGCGCGCGTTCACCGCCGCGGGCGTGATGGTTCACGCATACTTAATGTACGGGTTTCCGACCGAGACCGCGCAGGACACGATCGATGCGCTCGAGCGCGTGCGCCAGTTGTTCGCGGAGGGCTGCGTGCAATCGGCGTTCTGGCACCGGTTCACGGCAACGGCGCACAGCCCGATCGGCCGCGCGCCCGAGCTGTTCGGGATCCGCCTGCGTGGCGCTCCGACGGTGACGTTTGCAAAGAATGACATCGCCTTCGACGATCCGACCGGCTGCGACCACGATCTCTACGCGCCGGGCCTGCGCAAGGCACTCTATAACTACATGCACGGGCTCGGCCTCGATGCCGATCCGCGGTCGTGGTTCGGCAAGGCCCGCGCCAAGGTCCCGAAAGTGACCGTGCCACCGGACCTGATCCGTCGAGCGCTAGAAACAGGCGAGTGATCGCGCCATGCGGTAGAACGAGGCATGCGGGCCCTGGCCATCGTTGCGTGCGTTGCGATCGCTTGCGCGCACGCCCAGCAGCCGGCGAAGCCGCCTCCGGTCGAAGCGTCGACCGGGCGACCGAGGACGATGGTGACCTCGTCCGTCGTCGTCAACGAGTGTCCCGATTCCCCGAAGATGAGCTCGAAGCAGGCGGCCAAGGAGATCGACGAGCTGGTCGGTCCGTGCACGACGATCCCCGGCGGTGCCGCGCACTTCTCGGCGATCCTCGAGCCGGATGGCCGGATCGAGCTGGCCTCGCCGAGCGGCGACCCGAGCGGAGGCGTCGTCCCGACGTGTGTCGTGCAGACCGCGAGTCAGCTGCGCCACCGGCTGAAGCTCAAGGCGGCTTGCAAGTTCGACGTCAAGCTCGAAGAGCGCAAGGCGCGTTAGTCCGTCGAGATGATCCTCGCGCGAATCGCGTAGCGAACGAGGCCTGCGACGTTGCGGACGTTCAGGCGCTGCATGATCTGCGCGCGGTGCGTCTCGACGGTCTTGACGCTGACGTGTAGCCGGCGTGCGATCTGTTTGGTCGAGTGCCCCTCTGCCACTAGCTGGAGGACTTCGCGCTGGCGAGGTGTGAGCTCCTCGTGGGCCGCGGCCGTCTCGCCTCGCAGCACGTCATCGACGATGGTCTTCGCGACCGCGGGACTGATCCACACCTCGCCGCGGAGCACGGTCGTGATCGCGAGCTCGAGCTCGCGTTCGTCGGCGGTCTTCACGACATATCCCGATGCGCCGGCGAGCAACGCCTGTCGCACGAAGTCGCCGTCGCTGTGGACCGAGAGGATCAGGACGCGTGTCTTCGGGTGTTGCTTCAGCACGCGCCGCGTGGTCTCGATGCCGTTCATGATCGGCATCGAGATGTCCATGAGCATGACATCTGGGTGGAGCTGAGCGACGAGCTTCAGGGCGTCACTGCCGTTGTCCGCTTCGCCGACGACCTCGAGGTTCGGTACGCGCTCGAGCAGGACGCGCAGACCGGCTCGAATGAGCACGTGATCCTCGACGAGGATGATCCGCCGTCGCTTCATGTCGGCGCTTCGCGAGTCATCGGAAACCATGCTGTCACGGTTGTTCCGTGACCTGGTTTGGATTCGATCTGGAGCTGGCCGCCGCCGCGCGTCACGCGCTCGCGCATCATAGAAAGCCCGAGGGTCGTGCCGGCCTCGGCGGCGTGCCAGGCGTTGGCAGTGTCGAAGCCGTTGCCGCGGTCGCGGACCACGAGCTGGATCGCGAGGTCCGACGTGTGTAGTTGCACCGTCGCCTCGCGTGCTTCGGCATGACGCACGATATTGGTCAGGGCTTCCTGAACGATCCGGAAGCACGCGGTCGTCGTTGGAGTTGACAGCGGTGGCATGGCGTCGAGATCGAGATCGATCGCGAGATCGGCGGTCTTGCCGTATCGCTCGGCGAGCCAGCGAAGCGCGGCCGAGAGGCCCATCTGTTCGAGCTGCTCCTGCGGCAGATCGATCGCGAGCTCGCGACGTTGAAGAGCGCGATCGATGATCCCGATGCTGTCGGCGAGGCTCTTGTCGCGCGCGGTGCCCTCGGATCGCTGCGCCGTATCGAGGCTGTGTCGCAACGTTGCGAGCAGCCGCGCGGAGGCATCGTCGACCTCGCTTACCGATCGCCGGCGATCGAGCTCTTGGGTCGCGCCCGGTAAGTCATCGAATCGGTGGGATGGCGAGTCGCTCGCCGCCGGGCGCAATGCGTGCGCGATGGCGGCTCCAAGCTGCCCGAGCGTGTCCTTGCCGATGCCACTGTCCTCGGGCTCGATCGGCTCGGACACGACGATGAACGGCACGTCGGGTGCCAGCTCCTTCGTGGTCGCGAGGGCGTCGACGGCCTGCAGATTCGGGACGTTCGAGTCGGAGATCACGAGCTGCCAATCCCGGCGCTGCAGCGCTTCACGCAAGGTCGAGAGGGTCGCGACGCGCTCCCAACTCGGGGCATAGCCGTGCTTCCTCAGCTCGCGAAGGATCGAGTGGACAACGGTCTCGGAATCCTCGATGAAGAGGACCCTCAGATCATCGCGAATGTGTGACAACGTCGTTCGCCGTCTCCATGCCCGCATAACAGGTAGCCGGGACGCCGCCCTCGGCCCATCAGGGAAAGGATGACTTTGGCCGGTAAAGATACCTAGGCAGATGCCGATGTCGCCGATCCGTATCGTCGGTCGGAGTCAAAGAATTTCGGTCACAGCGAAGTGTTGGACCAGCGGCACCCGATACGACTCCACCGCCCTCACGTGGGTTGCCAGCGCGCCCGCGATCTCGCCGGCGGTCCTGGGTGCCGCGGTTGCAAGATCGCCTCGTAGGGCGATCAATCGTGCGGATCCGCAGGTTTTGCGGCATCCGGGAGTCTTGAAGTGCTAACAAGGAGCCCGCGCAGCCAGCGCCCGGGCCGATGACCGATCACCTAGATGTCTTGCTTGCCGATGGTGTGATCGACGAAGTGCTCGGCCGGCTGAAGAGCGGCAAAGAGGCGAACATCTCGCTCGTGCGGCGTGGCGACGACGTGCTCGCCGCGAAGGTCTACAAAGATCGCGCGACACGCAGCTTCAAGAACAACGCCGACTACAAGGAAGGTCGTCGCGTTCGCAACAGCCGCACCCAACGTGCGATGGACACCGGCGGCAAGTTCGGGCGCGAGGCCGCCGAGCAAGAATGGAAGTCCGCCGAAGCCGACGCGCTGTACAAGCTGGTCGACAGCGGGGTTCGCGTCCCGCAGCCGGTGCTGTTCTACGAAGGCGTCCTGCTGATGGAGCTCGTCAAGGATGGCGAGGGCAGGCCGGCGCCCCGCTTGATCGACGTCGCGATCGACAAAGAGGCTGCGGTCGGAATCTTCGCGGACCTGGTCGCCCAGATCATCGCGATGCTGTGCTGCGATCTGATCCACGGCGATTTGTCGCCGTACAACATCCTGGCTGCGGCCGACGGCCCGACGATCATCGACTTTCCGCAAGTCGTGTCGGCGGCGCACAGCTCGCGCGCCGAGTACTTCTTCTTGCGGGACTTCGACAACGTCGTGCGGTTCGTCTCGGGCTTCGACCCCGAGCTCGCGGCGCACCGCCACGATGGACGCGCGATCTGGCGCGCCTACGTCAGCCGCGATCTGACGCCGCAGTTCGTGCCGCCGCCGCCACCGCCGGATCGGCCCGAGCGGCGCCCCGATTCGCGCGGCGGCCGAGCCCCGAACAATCGTTCGCAGCCACGCCCCGATCAGCAACGGCCACCGCAGCGCTTCGATCCACGGCCGCCAGAGGGCGATCGGCGGTCGCCCCAACGTCCGCAAGGTTCGCGGCCACCGCAACCACGCGATCAACGCGGGCAAGACTCGCGGCCACCGCAACCACGCGATCAACGCGGGCAAGATTCGCGGCCACCGCAACCACGCGATCAACGCGGGCAAGACTCGCGGCCACCGCAACCACGCGATCAACGCGGGCAAGACTCGCGGCCGCCGCAACCACGCGATCAACGGCCGCCGCAGCGCGCGCAAGACTCACCGCAACCACGCGATCAAGGCGGGCAAGACTCGCCGCAAGCGCGCGATCAACGGCCGCCGCAGCGCGCGCAAGACTCACCGCAATCACGCGATCAGCGCGGGCAAGACTCGCGGCCGCCGCAACCACGCGATCAGCGCGGGCAAGACTCGCGGCCACCGCAACCGCCCGATCAGCGGGTACAAGGCTCGCGGTCACCGCAACCACGCGATCAGCGCGATTCGCGATCGCCGCCGCCGCGCAACGGCGGGTCGCCGCGGTTCGAGCAGCGGGGTCCGCAAGGCGATCAACGCCGGCCGGATCCTCGGCCGCCGCAACGCGATGGTCGACCGAGCTTCGGCCACGGCGATCAACGTCCCGACCCAGGCGCCGCGGATCGCGGGCCGTCCCCTCCGCGTGATTGGGCACCGCCGCGCGAACAATGGCCTCGCCCGCAGTCGACCGCGCCTGCACCATCTCGCGGCGGTCGGCGGCGTCCGAAGCGGCGATGGTGATCGATCTAGTCGAGGCCGCCCGATGCCATCGCCCAGATCGTCAGGGCCACGAGCTCCGCGCCGAGCGCGGCGATGGATAGATGGCTCTGGAACGAGCTGCACTCGAACGCGCAATACGTGAGACCCGCCGTGCCCGCGAGCCCGACGATTGCGGCGATCCCAACCGCGGTCTTGTGTGCGTCGAACCCCGTCGAGCTCCGCAACATGTAGTAGTCATCGCGGTGATCGACCAGAGGACACGGTCGAGTGATCTCCGCTCCACGAAACGGCGGATAGGCCGGGCAGCCGATCGTCGCTTCCAGAACGAGCTGAGGCTTGCCCGAGAGCGTCACCCGTTGGCTCATCGCGATGGTCTCGCTGTGCGTGGTGCCGGATTCTCTCGCTTCGTCCTTGGTGGTCAGCACCTCGACCAGGGCGTGCTGATCTCGACGTAGCTCGACGAGGTGGCGATGGATCTCGCCGCCACGTACCGAGACGGCCGTCGAGGTCCGGCAGGCCATCGCGAGCCCGAGCAACGCCATCCATGCGCGCATGGCAGCATCGTACACTCGCGATGAGACAGCTCGTTCGAGCCGCTCAAAATCCGCAGCGCCCTGAAGCGTGGCGCAGGCGCACACGATCTGGGCATGGTGCTTGCTCTGATCGGGCGGTATGTATCCTCGTGTTGTTGCTGTCGCCGTGGCGCTCGCCGGCGGCTGCAAAGACGACCCACGGCGCGGTGTCGCGCACGCCGAACCCGTCGACCATGAAGCGACCGAGGCCGCGCCACTTGCACCGCCATGTGACGGCTGCACGCTCGACATACCTGCGTCGGATCGCGAGATCCCGCTGCTCGTCGTGATGCATGGCGATCGCGAGACCGCGAGCATCGCCGCGGATCGCTGGCGCGAAGTCACCAAAGCACGAGGGTGGGCGCTGCTGTCGCTGCAGTGCCCGGTGAGCGAGGGCTGCAAAGATAGTTGGTGGCAATGGAGCGGCGATCCGGGCTGGGTCACGCGCCAGGTGGAGACCGTGCTCGGCGAGGCACCGATCGACAGGTCGCGCGTGTTTCTGATCGGCTGGTCGGGTGGCGGGTCGTACATCGGCATGTACGCGCAGCATTGGGACTCGACGTTCGCAGCAGTCGTGATCCACGGCGGCGGACAAGCGCCGATCAAGGACGACTGTCCTACGCGGCCGCTGCCGGCGTATTTCCTCGTCGGCGATCAGAATCCGGCCCACGGCGCTGCGAAGCAACTGCGCGCCTATCTCGAGGGTTGCGGTGAAGAGGTCATCTGGGATCTCGTCGAAGGCGCCGATCACAGACACGAGGATGCGGCCCTCGATCACAACAAAGGTGACGTGATCCTCGACTGGCTCGAACGCAGACCGCGTTAAGTTGCAGGTCGCGGTGCTCGGCGCGGCGCCCAGGCACCGCCGGCATCGAGGGCACGGCCGCGTTCGCGGATCGCCTGCGACAGCGAGCCGTCCGCGGCGCGCGCGAGTGCGTCGCTCAGCTCGAATGCGGTCGCGAACCGAAGCTCGGCGACCTTGGCGAGGCCGATCGCGAGCACGAGATCGACGTCATCGTCTAGCTTCGCGAGCTCGGATGGGCGGCGCGGTGCCGTGTGAACGACGCGGTACAGCGTCTCGGCGATCTCGCCGGCGGCGAACGGTGGATGTCCGGTGAGCGCGCGATATGCGACCGCCGCGAGTGCGTAGAGGTCGGTGCGGTGATCGACCGGCGCGCCGCGCGCTTGTTCCGGCGCCATGTACGAAGGCGTGCCGACGACTTGGCCCGAGGTCAGCGTGTCCCCGTGCTCGGCGAGCCGCGAGACGCCGAAATCGAGGATCTTCCAAGTGCCGTGATGGAGAAACAGGTTCTGTGGCTTGAGATCGCGATGGATGACGCCGGTCTCTGCCGCGGCGTTGATGCCGGCGCCGACTTGCCGCACGAGATCGACGACCTTATCGAGCCCGAGCGCGCGCTTGCCGCGGAGGATCTCCGAGAGGCTCTTGCCGTCGAGCCGCTCCATCACGAGATAGGGCACGGGGTGCTCGCCGATCTCGATCACGTGCACGACATTCGGTGAATGGATTCCGGCGGCGGTCTTGAGCTCGCGGAAGAACCGTTGCACGTGCTGGATGTTGCCGAGCGAGGCCTGTGACAACAGCTTGATCGCGACGGAATTGCCCTTCGCATCGGTGGCAGCGTAGACCTCGCCCATCGCGCCGCGGCCGATCACTTCACCAAGATCATAGCCGCCGATCGCTTGATCGGTGAACCTCCCGCGGCCTGCGCGCAGCGCACGTTCGAGCTCCTCGCGCGCTTCGAGGAGCAGCGCTTCGCGATGGGCGGCGTAGCGGACCGCACGCTCGAGCTCACCGACCGCGAGCAGCGCGCTCCGGCGCGACATCCGCGCGGTGATGAACGTCGCGAGCATCACGATCTGGATCAGTCCCTGGATCAGCCACTGTGCGCGCAGGCCGATCGCGCCGACTTGCACGAGTCCGGTGTCGCGCGTGATCCCCAGGATGACGAAGATCCCGGTGAGCGCCTGGCCGATCGCGCACGTCGCGTAGACGACGGCGGCCAGCCGCCTACTCGATCCGAGCCCGGTGAAGTAGACGCCGAGGATCAACAACACCGGCGCGGGGGAAAACGCGCCGAAAAACGGAATCGCGAGCGTCACGGAGACGGCGGGTAGGAAAAATCCCAGGGCCGTCCACTTGCGGCGGAACTGCACGGAGTCCGCTGTGCGCGGATACAGAAATGCCACGCCCACCGCGGTGAGCAGGCAGGAGCCGATCAGCATGCGCGTCGCGGTCGGATCCCCCGGCACCAGCGGAATCGCCGAGCCGCCGGAGACCGCGAGTCCGAGCGCGACCAGGCAGAACCACCGCGTTCGGAGAATCTCGTCGCGTTCGAGCGCCTCGAGCGGAGAGCCGATCGTGGTCACGATGCTCCGCGTTCCGGTCCCTGCGGTGGTCCCCGAGCGAGCAGCCAGCGAGTGGCTCGCGGTCGCGGGGGGAATGCTCGACGTCGAGGCGCGCACCGAAGCAGCTGCCGCGGGCTCGGCGATCGTAGGATGATCATCGGCGACCGCCGCGTCGTCCTGTCGAGCGCCTTCCGTCACCGTTGCCGAGGATAGCCTTTCGCCGGCATCGGCGCTGCCGGTGCTAGTGTTGTGTTCGATGGAGCCCCGGTCGACCCGCGCCGAATGGGCGAAACAATTCGCGGCGAAGGCCCGCGACTACTGGACCGACGCGCGGACCCGCGAGGTGACCGGCGACAAGGACCTCCAGCTCCTGCCGGGTGAAGCCTCGGTCCTGCTACGCGCACTGGGACTGTTGCATCGCGATGCGTCGATGCCACCGACCCAAGTCCGCAAATATCTCCAGATCAACCACATGGTCGGCGTGCTCGCTCCGGCGATCGCGGATCTGCGCGCACGTCATCCGGTGATTCGTCTGATCGACGCCGGATGCGGCCGTTCGTATCTGACGTTGCTGATCGCCTGGTGCGCGCGCGAGCGCTGGCACCATCGGATCGAGGTGCTCGGAGTTGATCGCAACCCGGATGTGATCGAGGAATGCCGGCGCCGCACCGAGCTCGCCGAGCTCGACGACGTCGTGCGGTTCGCTGCGACGACGCTCGACACGCTCGATCCAGGAGCCGCGTGGCGCGAGAACTTTGCCGGTGGCGGGCCCGTTCATGGCGTGTTCGCACTACACGCTTGTGACACGGCGACGTGCGACGCGATCACGCTCGGGGTGATGCTCGAAGCCGAGCTCATCGCGGTCGCACCGTGCTGTCATGCCGAGCTGGCGCGCGGCTGGGCGGCGGTCGCCGACCGGGGTGAGGAAGGAGCGTTCGCGCCGGTCTGGCGGTCACCGCACCTGCGGCGAGAGAGTGCGGTCCACGTCACGGATGCGCTGCGGACCGTCTTGATGCGCGCTGAAGGCTATGACGTGACCGCGATGGAGTTCATCTCGTCGGAACACACGAAGAAGAACACGCTGCTGCGCGCGATGAAGCGACGATCGAAGGATCCGAGCGTGCTCGCCGAGTACGATGCGCTGGTCGCCGCGACCGGTGGCTGTGGGCTGCGCCTCGCCGCCAGACTGGGCGCTACTCGCGAACCGGCGGCGCGCAGCTCTCTTTGACGAACTCCAGAAGCGAACGGAAGCTCACAGGTTTGCGGAACAGCCGATAGCCATCGGGCGCGAGCTCGGGCGAGCCTGACACGATTGCCACGGGCACATTTGCAAGGTGCGGAGACGCCCGCAGATATTCGAGGAGCTCCTGCCCGACGATACCGGGCATCAGAAGATCGACCAGCATCACCGAGGGCTCGATCTGTTCGAGCAGCAAGATGGCCTCTGCGCCCGAATTTGCCACCTCCACGCGATAGCCAGCCTTCGTCAACAGCCCAGACAGCAGCGTTTGGATGTCGACGTCGTCGTCGACCACCAGCACCATAGGCTCGTCTGGCAGATTTTTGTGTGCGCCCGTGACCGTCACCACAGGAACGCGCTGCAACGCTTGGACCGTTACTCCGGCGAGGCGAGATCGCACGCCGCGGGAATTCCCGCGGTCTAATAATGCGGAGGTGGTTCGTTCTGGGGACCCATCGGCAGCGGCGCGGGCATCGCCTGCTTGAGCTCGCGTAGCTCGCGCTCGACGGTGTCGAGCCGCGTCCCGAACGTCCGGACGAGCGCATCGAGATCGCGGATCAGGCGGTCCTGAAACGCGAGCTTGACCTCCAGATCCATGAATCGCTCGTCGGCGGTCTCGCGCTCCGGCTCGGTGTGATTCATGCGCGCGACCATAGCGAACCGGGTAGACTTCCGCATCCCGTGTGGGACGCCATCCGCAACGAGCTCGAAGCCGAGCTTCACGAGTCCGTCACGATCGACGCGCTCACCGGCACGTGGTCGATCGCGCAACGCGCCGCGGGGAATCGCCACTCGGCCGACGACGTGCTCACGGCCGACTATGCGCTGCGCGAGGCGCCGGCCGCCACGCAGGTGCTCGATCTCGGGACCGGGATCGGCGGCGTCGGCCTCCTAGTCCTGTCGCAGCTCACCGCCGCCGCGAGACTCGTGTGCGTCGAAGCGCAAGCGGTCAGTCATCGGCTCCTGCTGGCGAACATCGCGGGCAATCACCTCGGCGACCGCGTCGAGGCGCATCTCGGCGACCTGCGCGAGTTCGCGGCGGACCGCCGATTCCCACTCGTCACGGGTAGCCCGCCGTACTTCCCGCTCGGCACGGGCATCCTCCCGGATGATTCGCAGAAAGCGCACGCGCGGTTCGAGCTCCGCGGCGATGTCTCCGACTACGCGCGCGCGGCCGAGCGACACCTCACCGGCGAAGGCGTGTTCGTATTCTGCTTCCCGACGCCCCAACGTGATCGCGCACTCACCGCGGTCGCCGCCGCAGGGCTCGCGACCTCGTCCTATCGCGATGTGATCCCACGGGTCAGCCTGCGCCCGCTGTTTACGCTGTTCGCGTGCCGGCGATCCGCGAGCGAGCTCCGTATCGAGCCGCCGCTCGCGATTCGTCACGAAGACGGCCGTCTCACCGAGGAGATGCAGCAAGTCCGCCGGCGCTTCGGCTTCAGTTGACGTCGTCGGGGACGATCCGGAACCACAGCGTGCGCGGCGTGCTGCAGTGGCGGCATTGCACATCGACGCGACGCCGGCTCGGAATCGGCCGGGTGTGCTCGACGACACGATACTGCCCTCCACAATGTGGGCACGGGATCGAGTCCTGCGCCCGCCCTTCGATCACGGACGACGACGCGACCTCGATCGGCCGATCGATCGTGCCGCCGGGTAGAAGTGCCGCGAGGCGCTCGCGTTCGCGCTCGAGACGTTCCGCGGCGTCTGCGCGTTGCTCGCTCGCCAATCGCTTCTCGGTCATTTCGAAATAGCGTAACAATCAGCGGCGTCGTCGGCTCCTGCACGATCGGGTAGCTCGTACGAGTGCTAGCCTGACCCCAAGCGTGTCCTCGCAACTGCATTTCACGAATCGCTTTGTCTCGGAGCTGCCTGGGGATCCGAGCACCGAGAACCGCACGCGCCAGGTGATGCGCGCCTGCTACTCGCGGGTCGAGCCGACGGCCGTGCCGAAACCCGAGCTCCTCGCATGGATCCCGGAGGTCGCACAGCTGTTGGATCTCGAGGCGACACCGTCACCCGAGCTCGTCGAAGTGCTCGCCGGCAATCGCGTGATGCCCGGCATGGCGCCGTACGCCGCTTGTTATGGCGGTCACCAGTTCGGCACGTGGGCTGGACAGCTCGGGGATGGTCGCGCGATCACGCTTGCCGAAGTTGCCAACGCGGCAGGCGAGACCTGGGAGATCCAGCTCAAGGGTGCGGGCCCGACGCCGTATTCGCGACGTGCAGATGGCCGCGCGGTGTTGCGATCGTCGCTGCGCGAGCTCGTGTGCAGCGAAGCGATGTTCCATCTCGGCGTACCGACGACACGTGCGTTGTCGCTCGTGCTCACGGGCGAATCGGTCGAGCGCGATCTGTTGTACGACGGCCATCCCGCTCAGGAGCCTGGTGCGGTCGTGTGTCGCGTCGCGCCCTCGTTCCTGCGGTTCGGTAGCTACGAGATTCATGCGTCGCGCGACGATCACGACACCCTGCGCAAGCTCGTGAGGTTCACGCTCGAGCGCTTCTACCCGCAGTACGTCGATGGCGACCGGCTCGATGTCGCCGGCTTCTTCGAAGAGGTCGCGCAGCGCACCGCATGGATGGCAGCGGAGTGGATGCGCGTCGGGTTCGTACACGGCGTGATGAATACCGACAACATGTCGATCCTCGGCCTCACGATCGATTACGGGCCGTACGGTTGGATCGAATCGTTCGATCTCGATTGGACGCCGAACATCACCGATGCGTCCGGACGGCGTTACCGATTTGGCAATCAACCTTCGGTCGCGCACTGGAATGTCGCGCAGCTCGGACGCGCGCTCGCGCGAATCGTCGACGATCCCGAGCCGCTCCAGCGCACGATCGACCGATTTCCTGCGGAGCTCTCGTCCTTGTATCGGCACGGCATGTTGCGCAAGCTCGGTCTCCACGGCCGGCGCGAGACGATCGCCGAAGATGACGCGCTCCTCACGCAGCTTGCGGCGATGCTCGTCGAGATCGAGACCGACATGCCGATCGTGTTTCGGCGCCTGGCGACCGCGACGTCGAGCGAGGGACTGCGCGATGCGTACTACGCACCGGATGCGATCACGCCGGCGCAGCACCGCGTCATCAACGAATGGTTGCGGCGCTACCGCGAGCGCGCCGAGGCTGAGGTCGGGGACGGGATCCACGGGCTCGATGTGCGCGAGCGCAAGTCGCAGATGGACTCGGTGAATCCGCTGTACGTGCCGCGCAACTACGTCGTGCAACAAGTCATCGAGGCAACCGAGCGCGGAGATCGCGATGCGCTGCCAGAGCTGCTCGCAGTGCTACGTCGCCCCTACGACGAGCAGCCAGGACGCGAGCACTTCGCTGCGAAACGTCCCGACTGGGCACGCCACAAGCCGGGATGTTCGATGCTGTCTTGTAGCTCGTAGCGACCCGGCGTTCGCTCACGAGCGACGGCGGGCGCTGACGCTACATTCGATCGATTCGTCGTCGGATTTTGACGAGTGCCGCGCACCCACGACGTCTACGCGCACGCCCCTTGCTCCATGCGCAGGCAGGAGGAAGTCATGAAGTTCAGATACTCAGCGCTATTCGCAATCCTCGTCGCGACGGGCGCATGCCGTAAGGACGAGAACAAGAACCCGAACCCCAATCAGATGCCTGCCGAGGGCAGCTCGAGCGCATCCGGCTCCAGCGCATACGGCACCGGTCCATCGGGCGCCGGGACGACAGGCAGTAGCGGCACGTCGACCGACATGTCCGGTTCAGCCGGCGCGGGCGGCACGACCGGAAGCGCGGGCGGCACGACCGGAAGCGCGGGCGGAACCAGCGCGATGGGCAGCGCTACCGGCTCTGCGGCGGGCAGCGCGACCGGCAGCGACACGAGCGGCACGCCGTCGGATCGCGCGGCGCGAAGCGGCTCGGCGCGTCGGCGCGGCACGACGCCAAGCACGAGTGGCACGACGGGCTCGGACACGAGTGGCTCGGACACGAGTGGCTCGGGCACGATGGGCTCGGGTACGAGCGGCTATGGCTCGGATACGTCGGGCTCGGATACGAGCGGAAGCGGCTCGTCCAGCTCGACGCCGAACCAGTAACGAGCCGTCGAAGCACGATCGCGAGCTCACCGAGCACGCGATCCACGATCGCCCGGCGTGATCACGACGAGCGTGGCTGCCGGCGCGAAAGGTCGCGGACGATCCAGACGCGCCGACGGTCGATCACGGCTGACGCGCGGTCGCGCCGCGATCGGCTCGGCCGGCCGGCTGGTTGCGATCGAGTCGTCGCGTATCGGTGTCACGCGCCGTCCAAGAGTACGACGGCGAGGCATGGCCCTGCCGCGTGAGTGACGTCTTCCCGCGCATCCGGACATCGCACCTCGACGGCGAGGCGACGGCGCAGTAACAATCTCGGCAGATGGCCAGCGATCTCTATCAAGACCTCGGCGTCAAGAAGACGGCGACGGCCGACGAGATCCGCAAGGCGTATCGCAAGCTGGCGCGCAAGCATCATCCAGACGTCAATCCCGGAAAGCCGGAGCAAGCGGAGAAGTTCAAGAAAGTCACCAACGCGTACGAGGTGCTATCTGACGACAAGAAGCGCAAGGCGTACGACGAGTTTGGTGACGATGCATTGCGCACCGGCTTCGATCCCGACAAGGAGCGCGCGTATCAAGAGCAAGCGCGACAAGCGCAGCGCGCGGGCGGCGGATTTCGCGGCGGCGGCGCAGGGTTTCCGGGAGGCGGGTTCCCCGGCGGCGGCGCCGGTGGCCAAGGCGATTTCGATTTCGATCTCGGCGATCTGTTCGGCGGCGGCATGAGTGGTGGCGGCAGGCCGGCGCGCACCGGCCCGCGTCCCGGTGAGGACATCGTCGCGCGTGTCGATCTCGATCTGCCGCAGGCGATTCGTGGCATCGAGCTCTCGGTCGATGCGCCGACCGGCCAGACGTGCACTACATGCAAAGGCGCAGGGACGCTCGGTGCCAAGTGCACGCAGTGTGGTGGCACCGGTCGCGTCAACGCGGCGCAAGGACCGATGCGGATCGTCGCCGCCTGCCCGAGGTGCGGCGGCAGCGGCAAGGAGCCGTGCCCGACCTGTCACGGCAGCGGCGTCATCACCGGTACGCGCAAGGTCACCGTGCGGATCCCACCGGGCGCCGACAATGGCGATCGCTTACGGGTCCCCGGCGTGGGTGCACCGGGAACGCAGGGCGGACCGCCGGGAGACCTCTATATCGAGGTCAACGTGCGGCCGCATCGCCACTTTCGTCGCGAGGGTCTCGACCTCACCTTGTCGCTACCGGTGACCGTCGACGAGGCGTACGTCGGCGCGACCCTCAGCGTCCCGACCGCCGACGGCTCCGTGCAACTGAAGATTCCGCCGCGATCGCAGACCGGCCAAAAGCTGCGGTTGCGCGGCAAGGGCATCAAGCGCGGGACGACCACCGGCGATCAGTACGTCGAGCTTTCCGTCCGACTCCCCGACCAAGACAACCCGCAGTTCGCCGAGGCTGCCAAGGCGGCACGCACGGCGTATTCCAAGCCCGTTCGCGAGGAGGTCACGCTGTGATCTTGCACGAGCTGATCGCAATCATCGACGACGACCGCGACCTGGTCGAACAGCTTCTCGAAGCCGGCGTGCTCACCGAACCGCTCGAGCGCGACTACTCCGACGAAGAGGCCGAGCTCGTGCGCGTCGCCCACGTGCTGCTCCGCGAGCTCGAGGTCAACTTGCCGGGCGTCGAGGTCATCCTCCGGATGCGGCAAGAAGTGATCGGCCTTCGCCAACAGATGGCCGAAGTGATCCGCACGCTGCAGTCCGCTCGCCGTTAGTTAGTGCTGCTCGAACGGTTCGACGACGTCGAGCTGCCCGTTCGCGTCGAGCACCTCCGCCGTCAGCCAGTCGTCCGTGCGCGCGACCGACTCGATACGCGCTTCATCGAGAATCCCGTCGACGTAGTCGTCGTTCGGCACCGCGCAGCTGTTGCAGTCCGCTCCCATCAGCACCCGGTTTTGGCTCACGTGGATCGTCCCGATCATGGTGGTCGAGCCGCGGGTGACTCCATCGACGGTGAGTCGCAGCTCCGAGCCATCGCGGACCAGCGCGAGGAGCTGCCATCGCTCGAGTACGTCCTGACCTCCTGAGACGCCGACATCGACCGATCCAGGGTCGACGGAGATCTGACCGCTCGTACCTCCGCTGGATGTCCCGAAGCGAAAGTCGTTCAGCCCACCGGCATCGGTCTGTCGTCCCATCACCGTCATCGTGCGCGCCGGAGCGGGATGCGAGTGGGGCCAGAGCCAGATCGACCATGTCGCCGTACCGTTCGCTCCGATCGCGGCTAGCGCCGATGCCGGAGAAACCTCGAAGTATCCACCGGTCTGCATCTCTCTCGCGTCGCCCGAGATGCCGGGCACCGCGATCGTGCCGGCGAACGCGCCGTCGAGGTGATGCGACGTCGAATCGCGGCCGTTCGCGCCGAGATGCCAGGCGCCGACGACCTCGGGTGCCCAGACGAGCTCGCCGCTCGGACCTGGAGGCGCGGAAGGATTGCCGTAGTACGCCCAGATCACCTCGTCGACGACCTGGATCTCGGGAACCCTGACCCAGACATCAACGCCCGCGGGCGTGACCGTTTCGATCTCGTACGCGAGCGGCGTGAGTTGATCCGCCGCGACGAACCGGAGATCACCGCCATTCAGCTTCATCGCCGCGAGATCGAACGCCGGCGGCGCGAGGTGGACGAGCAACGGAAAATCCGTCGCGCTCGAGGCGAGCTTCGAACCGAGCACGTCGATGCGATTGCGGCGCGCAAATCCGAGATCCCACCAGTCGCCGGTCAAGCCATCGCCAGCGACGTGCGCCGGTTCAAATCCCAGACGACCGCAGCCCCCGAGAAGCGCGGAGGCAATCACGAACGAGAGCGCCGATCCCGCTGACAGCACTAACAAGATACCACGCAAGTGCGGGGACTTACGACCGCGTAACCGAGCCACGAGGCGCGCGTAATACCGGCATGATGCGACGCCTGACCCTCTCGACGCTCTCTGCACTGTCGTTGTTCGCCCTGAGCTGCACCTCCGCGGAGCAAGCGATGGCGCAGCCGGTCAGCCAGGCAACCCCGAACGGTCCGCGCGAGGTCGCGATCGTCGCCGGTGGTTGTTTCTGGGGCATGGAGAACGTGATGCGCAAAGCACCCGGCATCGTCGACATCGAGGTCGGATATGCCGGTGGCAAGTCGAACAAGGTCTCTTACGAGCAAGTCTCGAGCGGCGCGACCGGGCACGCCGAGTCGGTCCGGATCGTGTTCGACCCGTCGGTGATCTCGTACGAGGACCTCCTGACGCACTACTACTTCCGCGGTCACGATCCGACGAGCAAAGATCGTCAGAACAACGACATCGGCACCCAGTATCGCTCCGAGATCTTCGCGACGTCGGAAGCGCAGCGCAAGAGCGCCGAGAACGTCAAAGCGCGGATCGAGAAGTCCGGCAAGTGGCACCGCCCGATCGTCACGCAGATCGAGCCCGCCACGACGTTCGTCCGCGCCGAGGCCTACCACCAGGACTACCTGATCAAGCACCCGAACGGCTACAACGACCACTACCTGCGCGACTTCGACTTCTAGTTCGAGGCGTACGACCACCATTGCGAGGTGGTCTGGGTGGCGTTCTTCGCTTCGATCAAGAACTCGCTGCCTCCGAAGCTACCCGCGCGGACCCGCGTGATCGTGAGATGCAGCGTGTCGCCGTTGTGGCCCTTCTGTTTGTCCCAGCTAAAGGTCAGCTCCTTCGGGCCGCCGTCGAAGCTCGACGCGAGATCGATCGCGGTGACCGTGAAGTCTGCGCTCGCCGCATCGCTGAACAGCGCCACGTCGATGGTCTTCGGAGTACCGATCGCGACCTTCACGCCCTTCGTGATCTGTGCGGCGTTGCCATTGCCGCCGATCGTGACGTTCTCCGTGAACAACGGGGCGGCACCGAGGTAGGTGCCGGCCTGCGGCACGCACGGATCGTGGCCCGCCTGCGCGGCGGCATTCGACCAGGTTCGCTGGACGATGAAGCTTCCGACCAGCGGTTGATATGCGGCGTCGAGGTACTCGCAGAAGTCGCCGGTCTCCGCGCCTGGCGTAATGCCCCAGACCGCGTGCTCGTCGTCGACGTTGCCGTACGCGAACGTGGTCTCGACATTCGGATCGGTCGCAGCTTCGATCAGCTCGTGACTCAGGGACGCCGTGAGCTCGGTGAGCGCATTCGGTCCGGGATTGCAGCGCGGCATCAGCGCGTAGACGATGTGCTCGCCGTGCGTGCCGGTCAGCTCGTCGTGATAGGCGCCATAGGATTGGCAGCTGTTGCCGAACGGCGACGTGAGCACCGCGCCTTCCGGCAGGAACACCGAATAGATCGTGCTCTGATCCGGTGTCCCCCAATCGCTATGCGTTCCGTCGAGCTGCGCGATGATCCACGCATTGAGAGCGCTATCGCTCCCCGGCACCGGATCGGTCGTCACGAGCGTCGGCAACAGCGTGATGTCGCCGACGCCATACTCGGCGGTCGTCGCATGCCAGTACGGCGAGCCGGCGAGCATCGCGCCGAACTGTTCGACCTGCGCCTGCATCGTGCTGTCGCCCGCGAAGAAGATCGGCTTGAACTTCGGCGCGGCGAGCACGATGCCACCCCCCGAGACGAGCTGCGGCACCGTGCCATGTGGTGCTTCCGCAAACGGCGGCGGCGCGTCGGGCATCGGTGCGTCCGGCGCGACGGCGACATTGTCACCGCAAGCGGCGACGACGAATCCACACAGCCACGCGGTACAACGGCTCGGCATCCGGCGATATCACCATCATCCGCGCGCCTCATACAACCGATCAGCCAACACTCGCTCACCGAATGAGGCGCCGTGTCGCTAGCCTCGCGCGATCGCAGCGGCGAGGAACGGCACGCCCTCGGAGTAGCTATAGGCGACCTTCAGATGCCCGTCGTCGAGCTGCTCGTCGGTAGCGTGACTCGCCTTCGTGCGATCCCGGTGAAGCCGAGCTTGGTCGAGGGCGTGAAGGTGAAGGCGAAGTCATTACCGACCTTGCCGGTCAGCAGCATGCGCCACAGCGGCCAGCGAAACCGCGGACGCGAGCCGAGGACGGTCACCGTGTCGAGGTCGCGATCGTCAAGCATTTGCCGCAGCTCATCGGGCGTGATGAACAGGCGCTTGACGTGCAGATGCTCGGGCGTGTTCTTGACGAACAGCTCGACGCCTTTGATCACGATGAGGTCCGCCTGCCAGGTCCGGTTGAACGTGTGAAACAGGAACAGGCCGCCGGGGCGCAGTACGCGACGGACTTCACCGACGAGGCGCGCCGGCTGTTCGACATGCTCGAGAAGATCCATCGCGCAGACGACATCGAAGCTCGCGTCTGGAAACGGCAACGCACACGCATCGCCGACCTCGTAACGGACGCTGCTCGTGCGATCGTACGCGGCGGCCACGGCGAGGTTTTCTGCGGTCGTATCGATCCCGGTGACGTGATGACCCCGTGTCGCGAGGAAGTTCGAGAGGAAGCCCGCACCGCACCCGAGATCGAGCACGCGTTGCGGCGCGGCGCCTAGCACACCGGTGATCTGATCGGCGATCCACGGATTGCGATGCCGCGACTCCGCTCGCAACAGGGCGATCGGCGTGTCTTCGGCCTCGTACCACCGGGGACCGAGGTCGGCATACCAGGCGTTGTTGACAGGCTTCGCCTCGCCGCGGACGAAGTTCCAGTAGATCACCTGATAGCCGCAGAACGCGAGCGTGACCGCGAGCTGGCCGGCGAGGATCTGCGTGTGCTCGGTCCACCACAGAAGGGCGAACGCGGCGAGGACGATCGGATGGAGCACGAACAGGATCGCGTGCAGCCAGTGCTCGCCCGCACCGCACAGCCGCGCGTGCACCGGCTCGTCTTTGGTGACGAACAGCGTCGAGAACATCGCGAGGCCTAGATACACGGGCAGGGCCGTATCGCGCGGCGCGACGAGCAGCCAGCCGAGGCAGAGCGCGATCGTCAGTGTGTCGAGCGGATGGCCGATCCGCTCCCACCGCGGCAGCCCGCGCCGGCGGTGGAACCAGGCCTCGTCGACGAGCATCGCGAGACCCTGGAGCGCGAGTGGGACGAGCAGCGCCGAGGTCATCGTTTCTCGAGGAGGGCGCCGCATACCGTGAGTCCCGGACCAAAGGCGAGGCTCGGAATCAGCGTGCCGCGCGGCAGCCGCGGATCCTCGAGCATCCGCATCCAGATGTGCGGCAACGTCGCCGATGACATGTTGCCGTGGTCGTAGAGAACATCGCGGCTCGCGCTGACCTGCGCGGGCGCGAGCTCGAGGACCTCGGCGACGCGATCGATGATCTTCGGTCCGCCTGGATGCACGGCGAACACGCTCGCCTTGATCGCTCCGAGATCGAGCCCGGCTCGGCGGAGCAATTCGGTCACGAACCCGCGCAGCGCACCGGCGATCCGATCGGGCACGTCGCGCGCGAGCGTCATCTGCATGCCCCAGTTCGAGACGACCCAGCTCATCGCGCCGGCAGAGTCGGGAACCACGCACTCGAGCATCGCCAGCGGGCGCAGGCCAGGGCCCGCGCCGTCGGGCGTCACGGAGTAGCGGATCAGACCGTCGGCGAACAAGCTCTGCACCACCAGCTGTTCGACGCGGTGATCGGTCGGATCGAGGTGCAACGAGCACAGCTCGGTGTGTACGATGTCGATCCGGTTCGAGCCGGTCGCAGCAAAACCAGCCGCGATGCGAATTGCAGGCATCGCGGCGTAACAACCCATCTGATACGCGTGCGTGACGCGCGTCGCCTGGCCCCATCGCTTCTGCGCGACCAGCTTCTGCGCGCCGCTCGGCGAGACATACCCCGTGCAGGTCACGTGGATCAGATCAGCCGGTGGCTCGCTGATCCCGCTGTACTCGCTCACAAAGTACGCATCGACAATGTTCGCGAACAGGGCCGAGCGTTCGCTCCATGACCGCCCGTGCGGAAACTGCGGCAGATCGTAGATCAGGTTCTCGGCGAAGCTGCGGGTTGCCAGATCCGGAATCGCCATCGCGCGCGTCCGGATCTTGTCCGGATCGCAGGCACAGCGCTTGAGCACGCGAGCGATCCGCGCCGCGAACGCGATTCGCTCGGCGTCGTCGAGCTGCTTCGTCACCGCTTCGGCCTCGGCATGCGCGATCGCGAGCCAATCGAGGCTGCGCTGCTGTGCGACCTCGTGTGGAGGGCGGGTCGCCCGAAACTGCGTCAGCAACATGGCGCGCGCGCTGACTGCAGCTTTCGAGCCTCGCGCCTCTTCGCGACATCATGACGTTGTCGCCACGTGATTCGATGGACCGTGGCGTAGCCGCACGAGCCGCGCGATCGCGCACGATACTCCCGCTATTCGATGATGACGTCGTTGATCGGAAGCACGCCTTCGCCCGCTGGATAGCCGTAGCTGACCCAACCGGTCTGCGTGTCCTCGCTGCCCCATCCCCACACCCACACGCCGAACGGTCCGGGCGAATCCATCACGTGAACGCCGTTGTTGCAGGGGCCCTGTGCGTTGAAGTGATCGACGAGCTTGACGTAGGTGATCTCGTATTCGCCGGCCGTGCCGACGGGCTGCCAGCCCGTAACGGTGCCGAGGCAATCGAGCGTGACGTCTTGCAGCGCGCTGTTGTGCTTGCGCCGTACGACCGTGAGCACGGTGAACGGGTACGTCGGATCCGTGAAGAACACGTAGTGCCCGAGGTATTGCGCGGGCGGGACGAGGCGCACGAAGTCCGCGTCGCCGAACCCGCCTTCGCCGGTGTCGCCGGCGCCGCTCATGTACGTGAACATCGCGAACGGATGACTCGCATCCTGGCTGCGCACGACGAAGGGCGTCTCGCTGCGCAGCTCGATCATCCCGCCGAGACCGAGCGACGTCGGACCAAGACCCGGCGGCTCGTACTCGAGCGACGTGCCGTCGACGGTGCCGAACATGCGAAAGATCCGCGGATCCGTTCCCGGCTTGCGCGTGCCGTGCGGCGCGGCGACGTACTCCGACCCGACTGCGTGCACCGGCGCGAGCATCTGCTCGCCGTGATCGCCGCAGCAGCGATCGATCGACATGATCTGATGGCCTCCGAACACGCCGATCGGTTTGTCGGATTGGATCGGGCTACCTGACATCGGCGCGGCCTGCGTGATCTGCGAGTACTGACCCTTGTTAAGCATGAACGTGTACGGCTGATTCGCGGTGCCTGCAGGCAACCCGCCGCCTCCGATCACGTTCGACTTCGGACGGATCGTGACCGTCGTGTTGTCTTCTCGTGCGACGACGTTGAACGACGGGCCCATCGGGATCGGAATCGGCGGCGAGGCCGTGTCATAGGCGGTGACCGCGACGTAGTTCGTGCCCCAGGCGCTCGTCGGCAACAGGAGTGACGCGCCGGTTGCGGCCGCGCGGCCGCCGCCGTACGGCAGCATCTGGTAGGCGACGACCGGGTTATCAGTGGTGATGTGGAACGCGTGCCCGAAGCCGTTGCCCGGGATTTGCGCGTCGGTCCCGATCGCGGCCGGAACCGGACACGAGACGTTGCCGATTCCGAACGCGTACGCGAGGAAGACGATCGCGACCTTGCCGGGCGCGAGACCCGCGGCCGGATCGTAAGGCTGATAGGTCAACATCGTGCCGGCTCCGGCGGGTAGCCGCGCGTACATCGCGAGGTCGATCGGTTGACCATTCCACTCGACCTTGATGTGGACCTGTCCGCGCGACGTATTTGCGACGAACACCGTGTAGCAAGCGTCGGATGGTGGGCCTTGCGCGGCATCCATATCGACAGCGTAGTAGTCGCAGCCGACCGACTCGTGGTTTTGCTCGGCCGCCTGGCACGAGTCCAGGCACGTTCCGTCCGAGCACGATTGCTCGAGCGGACATGCGGTGGTGTTGCCATTGCAGTCGACGACGGCCTGCTTGTCCTCGGAGCACACCGGACACGTTTTGCCAGAGCCTCCACCGTCTCCGTCTCCACTCGAATTGCCGTCTCGGCGATTCGGACCACAGGCTGCGATCAGGATGGCGACTACGACCCACGAGAATCTGCGCGTCATACGTTTTTCGATCTCCCGCGCGCACACTACTCATCGGGATCTCGGATGAGAAGTGTGAACTTGAGGCGACGTCCGGATCGCGGACGTCGAGATCGTCGACGGAAACACATCGCGTGCGCGCGAATGCACACGATGTGCAGACTCGTGTCCGGTTCGTCGCGACGGGCGCGAGAAGGACTTCCGTCACGAATTTGCTGAGCGTCACGCGTGGAACGCGCGTTGCTGTGCTTAGCGACATCGAGAGGAGAGAAACATGGAGATGCAATCAACGAGGGATGAGCGCATCGAAGGCGGCGTAGCGCTCGCGCGTGGGCTCGGCTGGTTCAGCGTAGGGCTCGGGCTTGCCGAGGTTGCGGCGCCCCGTTCGCTCGCCCGCCTGATCGGTGTCCGCAGCGACAGCCGTACACGGAAAACGATGAGAGCGCTTGGCGCACGGGAGCTCGTTCAGGGTGTCGCGATCTTGTCGCGGCCCCGGCGCTCGGGACCGGTCTGGTCGCGCGTCGTGGGCGATGCGATCGATCTCGCACTGCTCGGCTGGTCTCTGAGAGGAAAGCGCGTCGGCAAGCGTCGCGTGGCGGGCGCGATCGCCGCCGTGATCGGCGTTGGTGTGCTCGACGTGATCACCAGCAATCGGCTCGCGATGCGCGAGAGGCCGCACGCATACTCGATCACGATCAATCGCTTGCCGGGCGAGGTCTATGCGTATTGGAGCTCGCTCGATGACAGCGACGTGTCGAACGTGACGTTCACGCTGGCACCGGACGGCAAGAGCACCGAGGTGCGCGTCGAGATGCCGCCGACGAATCCGATCCGCAAGGGCATTGCGAAGCTGATGGGCAGGTATCACCCGACCGAAGACGATCTGCGCGAGCTCAAACAAGTGATCGAGACCGGCGAGGTCGTGCTCTCGGATGCGAGCGCACACCGCTTCCCACACTCGGCGCAACCGTCCGAGCTCGAAGGAGTGGTGCCATGAGAGCGAACTGCTGGATGGGTAAGAAAGACGTTCGGGTCGAGCACGTTCCCGATCCGAAGATCCTCAATTCGCGCGATGCGATCGTCAAGGTCACGTCGACGGCGATCTGCGGCTCGGACCTTCACCTCTACAACGGCTTCATCCCGACGATGATGCGGGGCGATATCCTCGGCCACGAGTTCATGGGCGAGGTCGTCGAGCTCGGACCTGCCGTCCAAAACCTGAAGATCGGCGACCGCGTTGTCGTGCCGTTTCCAATCGCGTGCGGCGCATGCAGTGCGTGCCAGGCCGAGATGTACTCGGTCTGCGAGAACTCGAACCCCAACGCCAAGATTGCCGAGAAGCTGTGGGGGCATTCGATCGCCGGCGTGTTCGGCTACTCGCACATGATGGGCGGGTTCGCCGGCGGGCAGGCCGAGTACGCGCGCGTACCGTTCGCCGACATCGGCCCGCTCAAGGTTCCGGACGGGCTCGACGACGAGCAGGTCCTGTTCCTATCGGACATCTTTCCGACGGGCTTCATGGGCGCCGAGATGTGCGACATCAAACCCGGTCAGGTGATCGCGGTCTGGGGTTGCGGACCGGTCGGCTTGCTCGCGATCGCGAGCGCGCGCCTGTTGGGCGCCGAACGGATCATCGCGATCGATCGGTTTCCGTACCGGCTGCGCATGGCGCTCGAGCGTGCGGGCGCGACCGACATCATCAACTACGACGAGGACAACACCTACGATCGGCTGATGGAGATGACCGGCGGGCGCGGTCCGGACAGCTGCATCGATGCGGTCGGTATGGAGTCGCACTCGCACGGCGTCGAGTACGCGTACGATCGAACCAAGCAGGCGATGAGGCTCGAGAGCGATCGCCCGATCGCGCTGCGCGAGGCGATTCGCGCGTGCCGCAATGGTGGGACGATTTCGATCATCGGCGTGTACGGGGGGTTCATCGACAAGTTCCCGATCGGCTCGCTGATGAATCGGTCGCTGACCGTGCGTACCGGCCAGTGTCACGTGCAGCGCTACATGCGCCCGTTGCTCGCGCTGATCGAGCGCGGCGAGATCGATCCGAGCTTCGTGATCACCCACCGGATGAAGCTCGAGGACGCGGCGCAGGGCTACGACATGTTCGTCCATAAGACGGACGACTGCGAGAAGGTCGTCCTCAGGGCCTGAGACGGTCGGTCTGGCCAGCGCGACGTGTCTTGGCGGCGGTTTCCATCGCGCCGGGCCGCCGCTCCGGCCATGAAGGGCTCTCGTGATGCGGCGAGATCTTGGCGCACGCGCGCCCGGGCAACGCCGGCCGCGAGCCACCGATCATTCCGAGCTTTCCGCGGGCGTACTCGCTGCAACGGTTCGCACGAAGCACCTGAGTGCCGTGAAAGGGCCACATGTTGCGTTTGCCAGTCATCAGCTCGCTCTGTCTACTCGCCGCGTGTGATTCGCATGATCAGTTCGAGAGTTTCGATCGCGCGGACCTGGTCTCCGATCAGCCGGGTGTCGCGACGATCGTCGACCCAGGGCTCGTCAATGCCTGGGGGATCGCGGTCGACGGCGACAATCAAGTGTTCATCGCTTCGAACGGAACGGGACAGATCTCCGCTTTCGATGCGGGCTTGACCATCCCGCCTGGATTTCCGCTCGTGGTTCCGGGTGCCGCTCCGATCACGGGGCTGGCATTCCACACGACCGGCGGCTTCAACATCACCGGAAATCTTGGCACCGCGCCGGCGGAGTTGATCACCGCAACCGAAGACGGGAGGGTCTTTGCGTTTAGCCCGAGTGCGGCGCGGGCACCGATCCTGGTCCTGGATCTGTCGGCGACGGGCGCGGTGTTCAAGGGCCTCACGATCGTCGATACAGCGGGGACGCCCACGCTGTTACTCGCCGACTTCATGAACAACGCGGTCGTCGCGGTCGATACGAGCTTCCGTGTGATCACGCCCCCTGCAGGGACCGGGGCGTTCCGCGACCCGGCGGTGCCGGCAAACTGGGGTCCATTCGGGATCCAGGCGCTGGGCTCGCGCGTGTACGTCACGTTCGCCGAGCACGGCGAGGGCAAGGACGAGGCGACCGGTTCCGGGCTCGGGATCGTCGATGCGTTCTCGCCGGACGGGCAGCTGGTCCTGCACATCGCCCAGCAGCCGGCCCTCGATGCACCGTGGGGGCTCGCGCTCGCGCCCGTCGGCTTCGACGACTTCTCGAACGACCTGATCGTCGGCAACTTTGGCGACGGCGCGATCCACGCGTTCGATCCGGCCAGCGGCACCTTCCTGGGAACCCTCGAAGATCGCGGCGGTAACCCGATCATCATCCCGGGACTGTGGGGGCTCGCGTTCGGCCACAGCAGCCGCGACCTGTTCTTCGCGGCCGGGCCCGGCGACGAGGCACACGGGTTGTTCGGCAAGCTGACGCCGCTGGCGACGTTCTGATCACCGGCTCGAGTAGATCCGAGTGAGATTCAGGCGAGGACACTACGAAGTTTTCTGCTGCGTCCTAGCCTGCAGGGATGCGCGTATGGCTCGTGGGTCTGCTCCTCCTCGCGGCTTGTCCCAAGAAGGGCCTCGAGCTCGCCATGTCCGGTGAGGTGAAGGCGCAGCGCGAGCGGCCGCTCGGTCTGCGGCCGAATGCGCCCGAAACGGCGCCGGTGCTCGTCCTCGCGCTCGACGGCGTGTCGCGCGAGTTGCTGTACGAGATGGTGCGCGCCGGCAAGCTGCCGAACATCGAGGCGTTGCTCGGTGGCGACCATCTCTCGCATGCGTACTTCGATGACTCGTTCCTGTCGACGCTGCCATCGACGACGATGGCGGCGTGGGTGACGACGTTCACCGGCGTAACGCCCGCGGAGCACGGAGTCACCGGTAACGAGTACTTCATTCGCGAGACGCGCACGCTTGCCTGTCCGGCGCCCGTACAGTTCGCCGATTCGAACCCGACGCTCGAGATCTACACCGATGGCTACATCAACAAGCTGACCGATTCGCCGACGGTGTACGAGCGCATTCACGAGCAGGATCCGGACACCCTGATCTGGGTCGGCATGAGCCAGGTATATCGAGGTGCCGATTGGCTGCTGCTTGCGAAGCGGGTGATCCTGGTCAAAGCGTTCGAAGGCTTCTTCGTCAAGCTGGTCGAGAGCCTGGCCGGCTCCGATGCGGACCAAGGCAAGATCTACAAGGACCTCGACAACGCCGCGATCGACGTCGTCACGAGTCACCTCGAGCAAGGGCCGATACCCGATGTCCTGACGGTCTATGTCTCGGGTACCGATCTGCTCGCGCACATCGCGAAAGAAGGCCCTGATGAAGCGCGGCGGAAGTACCTCGCCGAGATTGTCGATACAGGCGTCGGCAAGATCGTCGACGTGCTGCGACGGCGCGATGCACTCGCGAACCGCTGGGTGATCATCACCGCGGATCATGGCCACACGCCGGTCGTTCACGATGACGTCCACGCGATCATGACGGTAGCGGCGGACGTGCTGACCCATGCCGGATTTCGCGTGCGCAAGTTCGCTCGCGAGGTCCCGGCGACCGATCCATTCAACGCCGTGCTCGCGTTCGGGGGAGCGATGGCCTACGTCTACATCGCCGATCGCGGCCAATGCGCCGGCGAGCACGATGCGTGTCCGTGGGGCGAGCCCGCGCGATACGAACAGGACGTGCTCGCCGCGGCTGATGCGTTCTATCGCGCCAACGAAGACGGCACCGGCGCGCCCGGCATGAAAGGCGCGCTCGATCTGATCCTCACGAGACAGCCAAAGCCGGTCAAAGACATCGACCTACCGTTCGAGGTCTACCTCGGTAATGGCAAGACTCAGCCGATCGACGCGTACCTGAAAGATCATCCGCATCCGACGTACATCGCGATGGCGGAGCGGTTTCACGATCTCGCGGTCGGACTGCACGGCGAGCGCGCCGGCGACGTCCTGCTGATCGCTCACAACGGCGACCGCGAGAAAGCCGAGGAGCGGTTCTATTTCGCGGCCCCGTATCGGTCCTGGCACGGCAGCCCGTCACGCGATGATTCGCAGATTCCGCTGATCGTCGCGCGGTCGATCGAGAGCTCGAAGAGCATCGAGCCCCGCGTCAAGCGCGTGCTCGGCGACCGGCCGTTCCAACAAAAGGTCACGGACTTGATCTTGGATATCCGCCGAAAAGACAGCCAGCCGAAGACGGCGAGGTCGCACTAGCCGAAAATGAAAAGAGCCGGCACAGAAGCCGGCTCTTTCTAGATCAAAGACGTGGTCTTAGATCGGTCGAACGTTCTCGGCGCGTGGCCCCTTCGGTCCGCGACCTTCGTTGAAGGAGACTTTGTCACCTTCGCGTAGGTCCTCGAAGCGAACGCCTTCGACGCTGGACATGTGGAAGAAAAGATCAGTTCCGGACTCGTTCGAGATGAATCCAAAACCCTTATCGGTCAAACGCTTGATCGTACCCTCAGACATCGTGTCTCCTAGTAGATGAGCCTTAAAAGCTGGGCTCGGTTGGCTATGTGCCCTGAATCGGCGCCGATGTCGAGCACGATCGGCGACTTCTGCTGCAGATCGTGACGATCTTGAAGAAATCGAGGCAGATTCGCCCAGATTCCGGCTGCTGCCTACGGATCTTCCCGGTGGCTTGCGCCATCCCCCGGGATGACGGCAGGGTAGCTACTTCGTGGCTGCCGTCGTCACCGTTCAGGACCTTCACAAGCGCTTCGGGAACCGGCTCGTCCTCCAGGGCGTTTCGTTCGCCGTGCACGAGCGCGATCGGATTGGCCTGATCGGCGCGAACGGTGCGGGCAAGTCGACGCTCCTCAAGATGATGGTGCACGGCGCGTTGACGGTCGACTCCGACAATTCACTCGAGCCCGATGAGGGCATGATCACGTGGCGCCGCGACCTCGCGCTCGAGTACGTCGCGCAGGAACCGGATCTGCCGGTCGAGGCGACGATCGCGGCCGCGCTGTCCCGCGAGGGCGTCGCCGATCACGAGATGCACACGGTTGCCGCGGCGCTGAAGCTGCCCGGCCTCGATAAGATCGTCGGGCAGCTCTCGATCGGCGAACGGCGGCGAGTCGCGCTCGCGCGTGCGTTGCTCGGCAAACCCGATGTGCTCGCGCTCGACGAACCGACCAACCACCTCGACGCGCGGACGATCGAGTGGCTCGAGACCCGGCTCGCGGCGTGGCAGGGCGCGCTGATCGTCGTCACCCACGACCGCTACTTCCTCGATCGCGTCGCGACGCGGATCGTCGAGATCGATCGCGGTAAGGCCTACAGCTACGAAGGCGACTACGAGCAGTTCCTGCTGTCGCAAGCCGAGCGGCTGTCGGTCGAAGCGGAGGGCGAATATCAGCGGTCGTCGTTCGTGCGCCGCGAGATCGACTGGATTCGCCGGCGCCCGAAAGCGCGCACGACAAAGGCCAAGGCACGGATCGATCGCTATAACGCCGCCGTTGCTTCCGCGCCGACCGTCGATGACAAGCGTGGACCGACGATGTCGTTGCAACTGCCGACCGGGCCGCGGCTCGGCGGTACGATCGTCGAGCTAAAGCAGGCTTCGCGTTCGCTCGGCGGCAAGACGCTGTTCAAGGATCTGAGCCTCGTGATGAAGTCCGGCGATCGGATCGGCATCGTCGGGCCGAACGGAGCCGGCAAGACAACGCTCATCAAGACGATCCTCGGGATCGATCCGCCCGATTCCGGCCAGGTGATCGTGGGCACGAATACGCGCCCCGCATACTTCGAGCAAGGTCGCACCGAGCTCCGCGACGAGCTGACGGTGATCGAAGAAGTCGGCGATGGCTACGATTACGTCGAGCTGCCGACCGGCCGCGTGCACGTGCGTGGGTTCTTGAAGATGCTCGCGTTTCCCGAGTCCGTGTTCGACACCAAGATCGGTCAGCTGTCCGGCGGCGAGCGCAATCGCGTCCAGCTAGCGCGCCTGCTCCGTCGTGGCGGCAACCTGCTCGTGCTCGACGAGCCGACGAACGATCTCGATCTGCCGACGCTCGGGGCGCTCGAAGATGGCCTGTTGTCTTTTCCAGGATGCGCGCTGATCGTCTCGCACGATCGGTGGTTCCTCGATCGCGTCGCGACCGGCATCCTGGCGTTCGAAGGCGACGGGCAGGTCGTGTTCTACGAAGGCAGCTATTCGTTCTACGTCGAACGTCGCGTCAAGATCGCGCCCTCGGCTGCGGCCCCGCGTGACCGCGACAAGCGGTCGAGGACTCCAACGGATGTGGGCCGCAAGATCACGTTCAAGGAGAAGCACGAGCTCGCCGGCATGGAGGCCGCGATCGAGGTCGCGGAGCGCGAGGTCGTCGAGCTCGAAGCCGCGCTGAGCAATCCCGAGGTGTTCAAGGATCGCAGTAAGGATGTCCAGGCGATGATCAGCAAGCTCGACGCGGCGCGCGCGAACGTCGAGAAGCTGTTCGCGCGGTGGCAGGAGCTCGAGGCGATCGCCAAGGCGTCGCCGAGCTAGGAGCCTCTAGCTCGTAGGCGTAGGCGACGACTATCGAGCGTGCCCGTCCCGGCGGGACTGTCAGCCGGCAGCGAGCGCGAGCTGAGGATTCCGCTGCGAGGCGGAGGGCCAGAGCTTTAGCAGATTGTTAGTGGCGCAGATCAGCAGCCACTCGCATCGGTTCTATAGGTGTCTGTAGGGCATAGCTCGCGGGGGCGAGGGCTCTGAAGCACGCAAACACGCGAGCACGCGCGTGCGGGACGGGGCGCCTCGCTCATCGAGAGGCTC
>JAQBQF010000036.1 GCA_028287115.1 Myxococcales bacterium | reverse complement strand
TGTATACGTCGTCGGTCGGACCAAGTAATTCCGACTCCGCTGGGAGGCCGCCGTGTTCGTTCGTACTTCGACTCGCCTGAATCAGATCTTGTCCGTGCTCTTCGTATTCACGATGGGGGCATGTGGAAACCTTGGTGGCTGTGGAGGGTGCGGTGCCGTGTCGCCGCTGCCCGGCGGCAAGCTGCCGGCTGATCAGACGCTCGAAGGTGGCGCGCAGATCCGCGTCACGTCGGCAGGCTTCTCGAAGCTGACCTCGATCTTGCCCGGCACGTTGAACTCGCAGCTCGGCGGCGGCTTCTGCATGGCACGCGGCACCTTCGGCAGCCCGACCAGCACTTTCGGGACCGGCGCCGAGTGGTGCTACACGAACGCGGGCGGCTGCAACCCGGGCTGCAAGGCCGCGGTCTCGATCAACAACGGCGGCTTCAACATCGGCGTCACGAATCAGAATCTGTTGAACATCGCGGTCTCGGCTTCGCTGTCGCTGCCGTTCACGCTGCGGGGTCAGCTCGTCGGGGTCGGCCTCGGCTCGTGCACGATGACCGTGACGTCGAACGATCTCCACGGTGACTTCGACATCGCGCTCGGCATCAAGCCGCTCGACGGCGAGCTCGACATCCACCTCGCGAACATCAACTCGTTCCAGCTCAACATGAACTTCCAGGGCTGCGGGATCCTGTCGAGCATCGGCAACCTCGCAAACTCGATCGTCAACTCGTTCGTCGGTCAATTCATCATCCAGCTGCTGACGCCGGCGATCGACAACCTCGTCCAGGGGTTCTTGCCGAACCCACTCGGCATCAAGGGCATGATCGACGTCGGCAAGCTGCTCGCCGGCGTCTCGCCCGGCACGAAGGGGCTGATGGAAGGCCGCATCGTCCCCGGCGGTTATGTCGCGCTCAAAGGCGGTGGCATGAGTCTCGGCGTGATCACGGGCATCAACTCCGACGTCGATCCGACGACGCGCACCGGAATCCGCGGCGACGGCGTCCCGTTCGCGAGCGAGCCGAGCCTCTGCGTGCCGCCGATCCCAGCGCCGAACTTCGCGGTGGCGCCGTACCTCCTCCCCACGACCACTCGCAGCACGTTCTCCGAGATCCCCGCCGGCCAGCTCGATGGCAACCCGGAGCCGGCGAACACGGATCTCGCGATGGGCATCTCGAAGACGACACTCGATCAGCTCGGCCATCACATGGTGACGTCCGGCGCGATGTGCCTCGGCGTCGGCACGAGCTACATCAACCAGCTCAACCTCGGGACGATCGGCATCCTCGTGCCATCGCTCTCGGATCTCGCGAGCGACCGGGGCAACGATCCGCTGCTGCTCGTCACGCGCCCGCAGCGCGAGATCACGTTCACGATCGGCGAGAACACGGCGGCGTCGCCGGCGTTGACGATCGGCCTTTCGCACATGGAGGTCGACTTCTACGGCTTCATCTACGAGCGCTACGTCCGCGCGTTCACGCTCGATCTGACGATGAACATCGGCGTCAACCTCGCGTTCGAGCAGATGCCCGGCATGCCGCCGATGATCACGCCGACGCTCGTCGGGATCTCGTCGAGCAGCGTGACCGTGAAGGTCCTCAACAGCGAGTTCGTCAAAGAGACCCCGCAACACCTCGAGATGGTGCTGCCCGCGGTGTTCGATCTCGTGACGCCGCTCCTCGGCAACCTGCCGCCGATTCAGGTTCCGTCGTTCGCCGGCTTCTCGCTCAACAACCTCTCGATCCAGCACGTCACGACGACCCAGGATGACTTCCTCGCGCTCTACGCCAAGCTCGGCGCAGGCGCGGCGATGCGGCTCCTCGGTGACCAAGAACCGCTCGCGGCAGACGCCATCAGGGCGCTCGATGCGGACCTGACCCCGCAAGCAGCGCAGAGCACCGGCCATGCGCGGCTGCTCGGCGTCAAGACGCCGTCCGCCGACACGATCCGCGGCGCGCTGTTGCGCACCGCCGGTGGTGAGCTGCCGAGCGTGACGTTCGATGCCGATCACTTCGACGCACAGGGCCGCGAGCTCGAGTGGGCGTGGAACCTCAACGGTGGCATGTGGCGCCCGTACTCGTCGGCGAGCCCGCTCGTGATCAGCGACCGCGCGTTCGCGTGGCAGGGTCACTACAAGATCGGCCTCAAGTCGCGCGTCAAGAACGACTACCGCACGGTGTCGGCAGTCACCGAGACGCCGGTGACGATCGACTCGGTCGGCCCGCGGATCTTCGTCGAGAAGGCGAAGTGGAGTGACGATACCTACCAGATCCCGGTGTTCGACATCGTCAGCGGCAAGGATGTCCAGGTCGCGTTCGGCCATCCGGGCGACGACAAGCCGGCGACCGAGTGGACGAGCACGGGCCTCGCCGAGATCGATCGTGGATCGATCGCGGATCTCGCGGTCGACGGCGAGCTGCAGGTGTTCGCGAAGGACGAGGTCGGCAACGAGACGATCGCCTTGATCGCGCCGTTCCACGGCCAAGCGGGCGCGGCAGGCTGCGCTTGTCAGACGAGCGGGCGGCCCGGTGCGGGCGGCCTCGTGCTGCTCGGGATCGTCGGCTTCGGCCTGATGCGCCGCCGCCGGCGCGCGGTCGTTCGCGTGATCAAGTCGCGCGCGTTCGTCACGATCGGCCTCTGGATCGGCGGCTCGATCGCGATGTCGCTCCAGCCCGGTTGCAGCTGCGGCAAGCAACAGGCGCAGGCGTGCGAGATGGACAAGGATTGCGGTCCGGACCTCTGCATGAAGGGCCAGCTGCCGTTCTGCATCGACAACACGTGCGTGTGCTCCGATGACATCGTGCCGGGCCGCATCGGTCCGTACTCCGATGTCGCGACGGGATCCGACGGCACGATCTGGGTTTCGGCATACGCGCAGTCGCACGGCGATCTCGTCGTGGCGAAGGCGATCGGCGGCCGGATCCCCGACGCCGATTGGGAGTGGGTCGATGGCGTCCCCGCGGGTCCGGTGATCGTCGCGAACTCGAAGATCCGCGGTGGCATCGACGAGCCCGGCCCGGACGTCGGCATGTACACGAGCATCGCGGTCGCGCCGGACGGCACGCCGATGGTGACGTACTTCGATCGCGATACCGCCTCGCTCAAGTTCGCGGCGCGCGTCAACGGCACGTGGCAGATCCACGTGATCGATCAGGGCACGAGCACGATCGACGCGGGCGGCGGTTCGCTCGTCGGCATGTACACGTCGCTCACGCTGCGCAGCGATGACGGCCGGCCCGGTGTTGCGTATCTCGCGCACGTGGCAGATACGAACGGCGAGCGCGCGGAGGTTCGATACGCGTCGGCACAGACGCAGTTCCCGCAGTCGTCGAACGACTGGCAGACCTGGGTCGTCGACACCGGAACGGTCCCGGCTGCGGATCCTGCGAACCCGAGCCTGTATCCGCTACCGGAAGGCCTCGGACTATTCATCGACTCGGCTCGTGACCCGCGCACGCAAGCGCCGGTCGTCACGTACTACGATCGCAAGACGGGCGATCTGAAGATCTCTCGCTTCGACACGCAGACCGGAAAGTTCGGCACGGCGGTCGTGCTCGATGGCTCGAACGGCGTCGATGCCGGTTGGTCGCCGTCGGTACAGGTCGACGCGCAGGGTGTCGCACACGTCGCGTACGTCGGCGCCAGCGCCGATGACCTCAAGTACATCAGCGACGCCGCCGGCGCGACCGCCGAGGTGATCGACGATGGCTATCGGATCGTCGGAACGTCGGTCGACGGCCTCCCGAAGCCCGAGTTTCACTTCGTCGGCGACGATGCCGGCCTCGTGATCCCGAACGGCCAGGGTGCGATGTGCGTCTACCAGGACGCCACCACGCAGGAGCTGCTGCTCGCACAGCGCCAGCCGAACGGCATGTGGAACCACGTGTCGATCGCCGGCGCGACGAACCCCTGGCCCGGTGCCTACGGATTCTTCGCGGCTGCGACGCTGCGCGCGACCGACCTCGTGATCTCGACGTGGGTGATCGATCAGCCGACCGGCGAGAACTGGGTCGAAGTGTTCAGCCGCGGCACCGTTCTTCAGTAGTCGCGAATTTGCGCGAGGCCTCGCGCGTTGTCATCGTTGGCGACATGATGCGAGGCCTGTTCTGTATCGCGCTGGCGGCGGGTTGTAGCTCGCCGGCGGCGCAAGCCCAGCCGGTGCCGGCGGGAAGTGCCGCGCCGGCTGTCGACGCCGGTGTGCCGGCTGCGATCGGCGCGTGTGCACCGATCGAAGAATCGTCACAGGCACCGATTCACGATCAGCTCGCGCTGACCAAGGCTGCGTTCGCCGATCTGCCCGGCTGGGCCGACGATCACTTCAGCGAGGCCGTGCCGTCCTTCCTCGCGTCGTGCAAGAAGCTCGACGAGCTCAAGGACACCGATCTGGTCGGCACCGACGGTCACGGTGGGCGCGCCAAGCAGTGGCGTCACGCGTGCGCCGCCGCGAGCAAGCTCAAGGCCGGCGATGACGCGGCCGCGAAGGCGTTCTTCGAGGCCGAGTTCGTGCCGTACGTCGCCGCCGGAAAGGCCGGGCCCGTCGGCAAGCTCACCGGTTACTACGTGCAGGAGATGCACGCGTCGCGGAAGAAGCAAGGTGCGTTCAAGTATCCGGTGCTCGGTCGCCCCGCCGATCTCGTGATGGTCGACCTGTCACCGTTCGTTCGCGATGCACACGGGAGGCGAATCTGGGGCCGGCTCGACGGCAGTGGTGAGCTCGTGCCGTACTACACGCGCGCCGAGATCCGCGCCGGTGCGCTCGCGAAGCAAAAACTCGAGCTGATGTATGTCGACGATCCGATCGATCTGCTGTTCGCGAACATCGAGGGCTCCGCGAAGGCGAAGCTCGACGACGGTACGGTCGTGTGGCTCGAGTTCGCCGGCAAGAACGGCCGCGCGTACAAAGGCGTCGGGGGCCTGCTGAAGGAGCTCGGCGAGCTGAAGCCCGGTGAGGGCACGATGATCGGGATCCGCAAGTGGTTCAACGATCACGCCGCTCGCTACGACGAGATTGCCGACCAGGATGCGTCGTACGTGTTCTTCAAGGAATCGCCGCAGCCCGGTGCGGTCGGATCACAGAAGGTGATCCTGACGACGCGCCGCTCGCTCGCGGTCGACCGCGCGTTCATCGCTGCTTCGACGCCCGTCTGGGTCGACGCGAAGGCACCGATCGTCGGCAAGCCCGGTACCGAGGCGTGGCAGCACTTGCTCGTCGCGCAAGACACCGGGGCCGGCATCCAGGGCGCCGTGCGCGGCGACATCTACTGGGGCGACGATCGCGATGCCGAGGAGCTCGGCGGCCGCATGGGAGGAGCCGGTCGCTACTGGATCCTGTTGCCCAAGGGCGTCACGAAATAACGATCACTTGCGAGCGGCTTGCGTCGACTTCTTCATGTCCCTGAGGATGCGATCGACATCGCGGTGGAACGCATTCTCGTCGAGCATGGATCCGTTGAGGACGGTGCTCCAGTGCCGCGTCATCGCCGACATCGCGACCGCGTCTGCGATCTCTTCATCGTTCGCGCCCGCTTGACGCGCCTGGGCCGTGTGGAAGTAGACGCAGTACGTGCACGGGACCTGAGCGGCGACTGCAAGCCCGATCAGACTCTTCGTCTTCACGTCGAGCGCCGTGTCGGTCATCTCGAGCGTCTTGAATTCGCGCCACGCGCCGGCGATGCCCTGCTGCGGGAACCGCTTCATGAAGGTCGGGACCATGCCGAGCGTCGCCTGCATGTCCTGATACGCCGACGTCGCGTCGGTGATGTTCGCGGTCGAGCCACCCGTCGTGCCCGGCTGCGATCCCGCTTGCCCCGTCTGGCCGCTTCCGGTCTGGCCTTGCATGCCCGTCTGGCCGCTTCCGGTCTGGCCCTGCATCCCCGTCTGCCCGCTTCCGGTCTGGCCCTGCATCCCGGTCTGCCCGCTTCCGGTCTGGCCGGCTCCGGTCTGGGCGCGTGTCGGTTGCGAGGGCGATCGGCCTTGTCCGGCCTGCCCCATCGCGCCCGTGCGGCCCGAGCCGGATTGCCCCGCCTGCGCATTGCTCACGTGGAACATCTTGTTCACCTCTTGCTGGAACTGCGGCATGTCGATCTGCATGCCGTTGAGCACGGTGCTCCAGTGCCGCGTGATCGCCGAGACCGCGATCGCTTCTTTGAGCTCTTGATCGCTCGCACCATCCGCCTTCGCGAACTGCGTGTGGAAGTAGTCGCAGTAGCGACACGGAATCTGTGCTGCCACCGCGAGGCCGATCAGCTCCTTGGTCTTGGGCGGGAGCGCGGTCTTGGGATTCATCTGGAACGACTTCATCTCGTCCCAGGCGCCTGCGATTCCTTGCTCCGGGAACGCCTTGAAGAACGCGGGCACGAAGCCGAACGTCTTCTGAATGTCTTGATAGGTGTCCGCGGATTCGGATTGCGCGAACGATGCCGCGGCTGTGATCGCGAGCAGAGCCGACGCGGCGAGCGCGATCTTGCGTAACGCTGTCATGGAGTCCTCCTGGCCGCGTGCGCTGCGCAAGCGTCGTGCCGTTGCCCGGGCACTCACGACCAGAAGTTCTCGAAGGCTCCGGACGACCCCCGTGCGAGGGCGTCACGCCGCGCACGGCGCGCGCTCGCTCAAGGTGTCGCGTTACGTACAAACACGTGGACCTTCGCGGCGTCGAGCAAGGCCTTGAGCTGATCCCAATCACCTTGCCGCGCATCGCCGGTCACGACGACATCCGCACCCGCGGTGTGCCGGCAGATCTGGAGTGCCTGATCGCGTGTCGCCGGTTTGCCGTCGACGGTGATGCCTCCCGCGGCCACTCGGATCGAGCAGCGGCGCGGACCTGCGTCCGTCGCGGTGCCGGTGCCTTTACCCGAGCCATCGCC
>JAQBQF010000024.1 GCA_028287115.1 Myxococcales bacterium | reverse complement strand
TACATCATGTCGGAATCGTCGGCCGCGATGTTCACGGCCTTCGGCATCCAGAAGTTGCCGGACTCTTGAATCGGCAGATCGGCGAGCTTGTCGTACCAGGCCTTCTCGAGCGGTCCCTTCGGCGCGTTCGTCTGTGGCGTGCCTGCGGCCGGCGTTCCTGTCGGCCCGGTGCCTTGCGCTTGGGCAGCGCCTGCGGCGTGGTCGATGTCAGCGGGCTTCATGTCGGGATTCGGGCCGCCGTTGCCGGTGACCGCGCTGCCCGCTTCAGTCGATCCGGCGGTGGGCGTTGCGGATCCCGTCGCTGCGGTGGCCGATCCCGCGGCGGGCGTTGCGGATCCCGTTGCCGCGGTGGCCGATCCGGTGGCAGCAGGTGCGGCTGGCGCCGGTGCGGCGGTTTGCGCGTACGCCACGCCCGAAACACAAAGCGCGACGATCAGTAATGCTCGTTTCATGACCGAATCTCTCCGTGGCGACGCTGCTTCTTGATGAAGTGCATCAGGCCGAACACCGAAATCATCAGCACGACAAAGCCCGCGGCGCCGATCCGCAACGCGAGCACACCGGCGCGAGCATGATTGTTCGCGTCCGGATCGTAGTGGTAGCAGCGGTTCATGAAGCCGACGGCGGTCGCTGACTCCGACAGGCCGGCCTTGAAGATCGATTCGCGCATGATCTCCGATGCGAACTCGATGCCGTAGACGTAGCGAGTGACGGCGCCGCTCGTCGACAGGAAGATCAGCGCCGCGGGATGCGCCCACTCCGCGCGCTCGCGCAGGTACATGTACTTGAAGCCGACCGCATCGGCGACGCGCTTGATCTGCGCACCGTCGCCCGGCACGGCCGCGGCCAGGAACGTCCATCCCGCGGGTCCGAGTGAATCGGCCCCGCTCCGCTCTCGGCCGGTGCGCGCGGCCTCGCGTTGCGCTTCGGGCAGCTGACCGAGGTAGCGCTCGCGCATCTTCGCGAGCTTGTCGAGCGAGTCGTGCGACTCGAGATCGATCGTCACGATCCGGAACTGGCCGCCGACGCGAAACGCGACCGGCTTCGGGTCGCGCGGATCGGGCGATGGTCCGGCCTCGCCGACTTTCGGCAGCGCGGTCGTGAGCCCGTTGAGCTGCAGGCTGCACAGCATCGGGCAATCGGAATAGTTGAACGTCAGGATCGTCGGGATCTCGCCGCTGACGAGCTCGCCGAGCGTGACGAGCTTGCCGTCTTGCGTCCGGAACGTCGCGTCGAGCGGGACCTTCGCGCCGAGGTGCTCGTCGACGGCGACGCCATTGGCCTTGTAGGTCGGCGGCGGCGGCGCGATGTCATCGGGCGGAGGTTCGCTATTCGGATGCGCGAGCGCGGCTCGCGATCCGATCGCTGCAAGCACGATGAGGACGTTACGGAGCATGACCTTTCGGTGCGGCGCTACCCGCGCCTGCGGGAGCGTGAGCCTTCGGCGCTGCGCTGCCGCCGCCTGCAGCTTTCGGCGCTGGGCCGGTCGAGGGCGCGTGGCCCTTCGGCGCGGCGTCGGAGCCAGCGGTTGGTGGTCCCGAAGAGCTCGAGCCGGCGACGTTCGCGCCCGTGGTCGTCGCGGTCGTCGCGGCCGGTAGCGTTGCCGCTGCCGAGCCGGATCCGGCTGCCGAGCCCGATCCCGCAGCCGATCCTGCTGCCGAGCCGGCGGCATCGCCGGTTGCGGGCGCGGGTGCGGTTGCCGGCGGCGCTGCGAGCTTCGGACGGCCGAAGATCGGCTCGATCGTCGGCTTGGTCGAAGGCGGCAGCGCCGGAATCAGGTGCGCAGGCTCGGTCTTCGCATCTTCGACGACCTTTTTCATCGCAACGTCGATCGAGATCCGGAACGTCTCGGCGGCACCGGGTGCCGTCTGATTCTTGCCCGGCTCGGTGATGTGTCCGATCTGGTCGGCCTTGAGCGTCTTGGCGGGCGTCTCCTGGCCGCCGTAGTCAGCCATCTGCTGAATCTCCGACGTGTCGTTCATGTATAACGCTCGCAGCGCCACGATCGACACGTACACGAGCACCGCGCCACAGATTCCGACGACGACAACACCGATGGTGTTGATCTTGTCTGGATTGCGTTTTGGACCTGACATGGTGGCTCCTAGAGTTGCTCGTGGGCGAGGGACAGAGGCAACGTGGGATCCTTGATCGGGATCAGGTTGCCCTTGAGGCTGCTACCGACGCCAATGAGCAGCACGCCGACCATCGCGATCCACACCGTCACGTCGAGCGGCGAGAAGCCGACATGGTGCAGCGCGATCTGCCCGGTGAGCGGACCTTCTTGCAGCAGCTTCTCCTGCAGCTGTCCGTCGACGAGGACGCGATGCAGACCCTCGTGCCAGTCGTACTGCGGCATCGCGTTCCAGTAGAGGTCGAGCCAGTGGAACACGAGTTGCCACACGGCGAAGAACACGAGTGCCGGGACGATTCGCTTCGTCCAGCGCGACATCAGGATCACGAACGGGAACGCCCAGTAGCCGACGAGGATCGCGATCGAGACCCACTGCCAGTCGCCGAACATTCGGTATTTGTACCAAACGGTCTCGTCGGGCATGTTGCCGTACCACTGCAGCATGAACTGCGAGAATGCGGTGTACGCCCAGAAGAACGTGAACGAGAAGATCCACTTTCCGATGTCGTGATAGTGCTCCTCGTTGATCGCCGTCGTCAGGCGACCCGAGCGCTGGATCCACAGCACGATCAGCGCGAGCGCGGAGAACCCGCCCACGCAACCGCTGCCCCAGAACGTGACGCCGTAGATCGTCGAGTACCACTTCGGTGCGAGCGACATGAGGACGTCGAACGCGACGAGGCACGTGACGACCGCGAACAGGATCATCGCCGGGCCCGATGCGATCCGCATCTGCTCGGAGAGCTTCGGATCGCCGGAGTCGTCTTGCTGGCGCGACTTCTTCGCGAAGTACATCGCGATCGCGCTGTAGATCACGCCGTAGATCACGTAGCGAACCGCGAAGAACATCGGATCGAGCCAGCCGAACTTGTGCGCCATCGTCGGGTTGAGGACGGCAATCTTGGCGTCCGGGTGAGCCCAGTAGTAGAGGTCCTGGTAGCCGAGGACGAGCGGGATGATGAAGCCGAGGCCCGCGATCCAGATCAGCGGAAACGCACCGGTCATCGCCTCGGCGATCCGGCGAACCACCGTCGACCACCGGCTGCGCGTCAGGTGGTGCAGCAGCACGAGCCACAGCATGCCGATCGCGATGCTCGCGACGTAGCTCCAGCCGATCACGTACGAGTAGAGGAACCGCTTCCAGTGATCGCCGTGCATCGAGCCGAGCACGATCGAGATCACCATGAACGCGACGAACACGCCCACGCCGACCTTGGTCATGTTGTTGCCGAGCTTGCCGGCCTTGACCTTCTCGTCGGGACTCAGTTGTTTCTGTAGAGCGCTCATCGGATCGAACCTCTCTGGTCAGCCGACACGTCGTCGGCCGACGCGTTCTGCGCACGCTCGAGCGCGCGGACATAGGCGACGATCGCCCAGCGGTCCACGTGCTGGATCTGCGCGCCGTACGGCATCATCGTGCTGTAGCCGTTCGAGATCGTGTTGAAGAGCTGGCCGTTCGGCATCTGAACGACCACGCCGCCCTTGCCGTCGGCCGTCGGGGCCTCGACGAGGTTACGCGCCTGCCAGAGGCCACCGGACGCCTTGACGCGCTCGGAGACCATGCCGGCGCCGCGGCCATCGTAGCCATGACACGGCGTGCAGTAGATGTTGAACCGGTTTTGACCGCGCTTGACGAAGGCCTCGTCGACGACGAGCGGCTGGCCATCCGGGTACACCGCCGGGAAGCCGGTGATCCAGCCCTGCTCGCCGAGCCCGCGATAGAACGTCTCGTCGCTCTCGAGCCAGCCGCGAGCGACCGTGCCCGGAATCTCGCCGCGGTTCGCGCGACCGTCCGGGAACACGTCCATCGCCGTGTCCGACTTGTACTTCGGTTGGAAATCCATATCCGGGAAGATGTGGATATGCGGCTCGCTCGAGTGCGAGTTGCGGGCCTTCGCGGCGACCGCGAACGGGATCAGCGCGAACGCCGTGCTCGCGACGATGAAGGCGGTGATCCACTTCGGCATCACGCGGTTTGCCGGAGACTCGTCGAGGTAGCAGTTGTCGATCGCGATCGCGCCGGCGCCGTTGAGCAGCGCCGTCGTCTTCTCGAGATCGAACCGCTGGTCCTTCGCTTCGATGGCGATGAAGAAGCCGTCGTCGGTCGCGCGGCCGAACCGCTCGAGGCGGAACAGCGGGTGCCAGACCTGCGGCAGCTTGTTCAGGATCCACATCCCGAAGAACGCGGTGAGCACGGCGAGCAAGATGCCGCACTCGTACGCGATCGGAATGTTCGCCGGGATCGACCACTTCGGCTTGCCCGAGATGTTCCAGCCCCACGAGTGAGCGTTGCAGTACCACTGCAAGAGCAGGCCACCGAGTGCGCCTGCCATGCCGCCGCCGAACACGAGCAGCGGCAAGATCGTCCGCTTGATCCCCATCGCGGGATCGATGCCGTGCACCGGGAACGGGCTGTAGCAATCGAAGTCGGTGTAGCCGGCGTCGCGGACCTTCTTCGCGGCGTCGAGGAGCTCGCCCGGCGTATCGAACTCGGCGAGGACGCCATGAAGTGCGCCCTCCCCGTTCAACGTGGTTGGTTCGGTGATCACTGGATCCGACATCTCAGTGCCCTCCCTTTCCTGCATGCGCCTCGGGCGTCGCTCCCTTGACCTCGCTCATCGCGATGACCGGGAGGAACCGGAAGAACAGCAAGAAGAACATCAGGAACATGCCGATCGTCCCGACGAACACGCCGACGTCGTAGCGCGTCGGGTGGTAGTAGCTCCACGCCGACGGCAAGAACGAACGGGCGAGTGACGTCGCGATGATCACGAATCGTTCGAACCACATGCCGATGTTGATGAAGATGCAGAGGATCCAGATGAGAACGTTGTTCTCGCGGACCCACTTACTCCAGAAGAACTGCGGCACGAGCACGTTGCAGCTCACCATCGCGAAGTAGGCCCACCAGAACGGACCGAACGCGCGCGAGATGAACGCGAACTTCTCGTACGGGTTACCCGAGTACCAGGCGATGAAGAACTCGGTGCCGTACGCCAGGCCGACCATCATGCCGGTGCCGAGCATGATCTTGCACATCGAGCCGATGTGCTGCTGCGTGATGATGTGCTGCAGGTTGAACAGGTAGCGGAGCGGCAGCATCAGCGTCAGCACCATCGCGAAGCCCGAGAAGATGGCGCCTGCGACGAAGTACGGCGGGAAGATCGTCGTGTGCCAACCCGGCAACTGCGACGTCGCGAAGTCGAACGAGACGACCGAGTGCACCGAGAACACGAGAGGCGTCGCGAGACCCGCGAGGATCAAGTACGCGCGCTCGTAGCGGTGCCACTGGCGGGCCGAGCCGCGCCAGCCGAGCGAGAACACGCCGTACAGGATCGCCTTCAGCTTGTTGCCGCGCGCGACGTTGCGGTCGCGGAACGTCGCGAGGTCGGGGACCATGCCCATGTACCAGAACAGGATCGACGTCGTCATGTACGTCGAGACCGCGAACACGTCCCACATCAGCGGGCTGCGGAACTGCGGCCACATCGAGCCCATGTCGTTCGGGTGCGGAATCATCCACCACGCGAACCACGGACGGCCGGTGTGGAGCAGCGGGAACAGACCGGCAGCCATGACGGCGAAGATCGTCATCGCCTCGGCAGCGCGGTTGATGCTGACGCGCCAGTGTTGCCGCGTCAGGTAGAGCACGGCGGAGATCAGCGTGCCGGCGTGACCGATACCGATCCACCACACGAAGTTCGTGATGTCCCAGGCCCAGCAGACGGTGTTGGAGTTACCCCACACACCGATGCCGGTCGTGACCAGCACGAAGATCGAGTAGATGCCGATGCCGAACATCGCGACGGCGATGCCGAGCGCGGCGAGCCATAGCTTGTGCGGCTTGGGAGCTTCCGCGACCCACGCCACGTCGCGCGTGATGTTGCGGAACACTTCGCGGGCTTTGCCGCGTCCGTCAGGAGATGTCGCCTCAGCGGTACTCATTAGTGACTCCCCTCAGTCGCGGTCGCGACGGGCATCTTGGGGTTGAGGTTACGCACGCGCGTCAGATAGCGATTGCGCGGCTTGGTGTAGACCTCGGGGAGCAGATCGTAGCTGCGTGCATCGCGATGCAGCTCGGCAACGCGGCTGGTCTCGTCCGAGAGATCGCCGAACACGATCGCCTCGGTCGGACACGCCATCTGGCACGCCGTCTCGACCGTTCCATCGGGCAACGGCTTGGACAGATCGCTCACGACCGGCACGACGCCGGGCCGCGGGTTGCGAGCTTGCGCCTTCGCCGTGATCTTCGCGTTCTGGATCCGCTGCACGCAGAACGTGCACTTCTCCATCACGCCGCGCATGCGCACGGTGACGTCCGGGTTGAACAGCAGCCGGCGAACCTTGTTGCGCGCGTCGCGGAAGTCCTTGTTCCAGTCGAGGAAGTTGAACCGGCGGACTTTATATGGACAGTTGTTCGCGCAGTACCGCGTGCCGATGCAGCGGTTGTACGCCATGTCGTTGAGGCCTTCGTCGGAGTGCGACGTCGCACCGACCGGGCAGACCTGCTCGCACGGCGCGTTCTCGCACTGCTGACACGCGAGCGGCTGATGCACGACATGCGGATCTTCCGGCGACCCCTGGAAGTAGCGGTCGATCCGGATCCAATGCATCTCGCGGTTGTTGATGACTTCCTTGCGGCCGACGACCGGAACGTTGTTCTCGGACTGACACGCGACCATGCACGCGTTGCAGCCGGTGCACGTCGAGAGATCGATCGCCATGCCCCAGCGGTGCCCGGTGTACTCGTGCTCCTGGAACAGCGACTCGCCGCGCCCCCGCTCTTCGGCGGGGAGCTTCTCGTCCTCCACGGAGTCCGATTCGGGCTCCGCCTTCCACGGACGCTGGTTCGGAACGATCGCGAGCGTGCCGACCCCGACCTCGCGAACGAGCTCCTCGGCGCGCTTCTCGACCTCGTGATCGAAGTGCGCGACGGTATCGTCGCCGTTGCCGATCAACTTGTTGTTGCCCGGCTTGTAGTTCCAGTGATCCTGGACGTTCGCGAGCTCGTACTTGTCGCCTGCCGTCACCGTCGCGCCGACGGCGAAGTCGAAGCCGGCGGTCGTGCGGACCTTGTACGTATCGTAGCCGACGCCCTTGTGGTCTTTCCGGCCACCGACGCGACCCGCTTCCGTGCGACCGCCACCGAGCACGAGCCCGATCGAGTACCGAGCTTGGCCCGGCATCGTGTAGCAAGGTAGCGTGATCGACTTGTCACCGATCTTGACGGTGATCATCGTGTCGTTTTCGACGCCGAGCGTGGTCGCGGTCTCCGGCGAGACGAGCGCGTAGTTGTCCCACACCACCTTCGTGAGGAAGTCGGGGGTCTCCCACAGCCACGGGTTGTTCGCGAACCGGCCGTCGTACGTGAAGCTCGAGAAGTGATAGACGACCTCGAGCTCGCCGTTCTTGCGCTTGCTGCCGGCCTGCTGGCTCGGGGTAAGCGCCGGCGTCGGTAGCGGCAGCATCGCGACTTGCGCGACCGGCAGTTGCGTGCCGGGAACGAAGCCATCGTGGACGTTCTGGCGCCAGTTGCCGAGCGCGAGCGTCGCGTGCTGTTCGCGCACGAGCTGCTCGCCTGCCGTTTCGTTGCCGAGCAGCAGGGACAACAACTCGGCCGCCGAGAGTCCGCCGTAGAGCGGCTGGATCAGAGGCTGCGCGAGCGTGACCGTGCCGTCCCACGTGCGTGCATCGCCCCACGCCTCGAGGAAGTGCGCGCGAGGCACGTGCCACGTGCAGGCTTGCGAGGTCTCGTCCGCGTACTCGCTGAGATGGACCGTCGTCGGGATCTGCTTCAGGAGCTTTGCAAAGTCGAGATCCGCCGGTGCGTCGTAGACCGGGTTGCCGCCGAGGATCACGAGCCCTTTGACGTGGCCCGCGGTGATCTGTTGTGCGAGCTGCTTGATCGACTCGAGGTGCGTCAGCCGATCCGTGTCCGGATCCTCGACGTAATCGAGCGTCACGCCCGGCGCGCCGATCTGCTGGTTGATCCGCGCGACGAGCGCGTGGACCTCGGCAGGTTGGCGGCGTCCCGCGATCACGACCGCGCGGCCGGCGTTCGCCTTGAGCTCTTCGACGAGCACGTTGATGAACGTCGCGACCTTGGTCTCGTCGAGGAACGACGCCTTCTGTGGCGTGCCACCGCCACCGAGGCGGGCATCGAGCTCCATCGCGAACGGCAGCCCGAGCTCGGCGCGCAGACCGAGACGATGATCCGCGAGCGCGCCGGTGTTCGAGAACACGCTCTCGACCGTCCAGAGGCGGTTCATCTTGCCGGAGCCGGACTTTCCGCCCTTGCGGCGGCTCAGCGCGAAGTCGCGGCTGTAGCGCATCGAGGCAGGATGCTCGACGAAGATGTCGCAATCGATCGTGACGATCGTCTCGCACTGATCGAGGCGAGCGAGCGGACGCAGCGACCGACCGAACGCGATCTTGGTGCCGGCGCGCTCGTTGTCCCACGACAGCGGCTCGTACTCGTGCCAGACGACGTTCTGTTTCTCGAGCTTGGCGCGCAGCGCACGGACCGTCGGAGACGACGTCGCCTCGGACAGCACGTGCATGCCGCCGCCCTCGACCGCCTTGCGAATGTCGGCGAGGTTGACGCGGAACGCTTCCATCGAAGCGTCCTTGCCGTTCTGCAGCGGATTCTGCGAGCGATCCGGATCGTAGAGGTGAAGGATCGACGCCTGCGCGAACGTGTGAGCACCCGCGTGACGCTTGGTGCCTTTGACGATGCCACCGCCGGCGAACGGATGCTCGGGGTTACCGTCGAGCTTGATCGGGCGACCTTCGAACGAGGTCGCGACGAGCGCGTGCGCCGAGCCGCCGAGCTCGAACGAGGTCGAGTACTGCAGCGTCGTGCTCGGGGTCTGATCCTCGGGACGGCGAGACAGCGGGACGATCTCTTCCTTCTCGTAGCGCCTGCAGCCCGCGCCGGCGACACCCGCCAACCCGAGGCTCGCGCCCATCAGGTGGAAGAAGTTACGGCGCGACAGCGGATCGATCACCTGATCGGAACCGGCGCCCGGTGGGAACTCTTTGTTGGACGGCTCGAGCTGCCACGGGGCTTTCGCGTCGAGCTCGCGCAGCGACTTCCAGAAGCCGTGCGTCGGGGTCGCTGCGAGCGGCGCCAAGGGTGCGTGGTCATGCTCGTGATCGTGACCGTGCTCGTGCGTGTGGCCGTCGGAACCGTGGTCGTTATGATCTTTGGCGGACATAGCGGCTCCTCAGCGGTGACAGGTCGAGCAGTTCGTCGGTGGAGCGATGTGATTTTGTTTCATCACCTTCTCGCCTTCGCCCGCCTGCCTGTGAGGGGTTGATTTGGGGTCGTCGTAGCCCATCTTCGTGACGTTCTCGGGATTGCGCAGATACGGCGCCGGATCTTTGTGGCAGTCGATGCACCAGCCCATCGTCAGTGGCTTGGACTGCCAGACCTTCACCATCTGATCGATGCGGCCGTGACACGACTCGCATCCGATCGCGGCGTTCACGTGAGCCATGTGGTTGAAGTAGACGTAGTCCGGCAGGTCATGGACGCGCGTCCAGTGCACCGGCTCGTTCTCGCCAAACGCCTGGCGAATCGGCAGGAGCGCCTCGCTGTCCTTCTTGACCTGCGAGTGGCAGTTCATGCAGGTGGCCGCCGGCGGAATCGCGGCGCGAGCTGCGCGCTCGACCGTCGAGTGACAGTAGCGGCAGTCGAGCCCGAGCTCACCGACGTGCAGCGCGTGGCTGTACGGCACCGGTTGATCGGGCTGATACCCGATGCGTAGCGCTTCGGGGGTTACCGCGTACGCGACCAGCGCGACGAGGTAGATCGGTGCCCCCAGGACCAACAGGTTGATCCATTTCTTGAGGGTCTCGGTCCATTCGGGAAAAACAAATCTCGACATAGGTTCCCTGCTCGCTCAGGTCGAAAACCGGGGCGGAAACATGTGCCCTGTGTTCATCACGGTTTGCATACAGTTCGCAAGGTTGGACCGTAGGATCTTGTGTCGCAGACGGCGGCGCGAACGAACCGACGTTGAGAGCATTCGATGCTTGAGATCGCATATCTCGACGAGCGCCCGCCTGCGGCAAATCGTCCGCGAATTCCCGCGGCGAGATCGACGCGACAATTCACCACAGGAGTGAGACACGTGAGGTCGGACCGGTGGAGGGCGTCGATCGACCTACGGCAACGTCAACCGATACAGACCGTAGCCCGACGTTCCGACCAGTAGCGCGCCGTGAGGATCGACCGCGAGCGAGATCGGATTTCGGCCGGTGAACCCGGGAACATCGCTGAACGTCATCCCACCGTCGGTCGAATACGACACACGATCGATCTGGGTCGCGACCAGCGTGCCGTTGACCTGCGCGAGCGCTCGCACCGACATCCCGGTAAGCCCACGCCGTTGCCACGTGGCGCCCGTGGGTGATGCATAGACGCCGTCGAGGGTTCCCGCGACGAGCGTGCCCTCCGGCAGCACGGCGAACGCATAGGACTCCGAGGGCAGGTTCGTCGACGTGAAGGTCGTGCCGCCATCGGACGAATACAACACGCCAGCATCCGTCGCGACGAGCAGCCGTACCGGCGTCCCCGCAATGGCGAAGATCCGTGTCGTCCATTGCGCGGCGAGACCTCGCGCCGACCAGGTGAGGCCGTCCGGCGAGCTGAGGACGCGTGCGTCCGTGCTCGCGAACAAAACGCCTCCGGTGCTCACGACATCCCTCACCACATAACCATCCGACAGCGTGGGAACGTACGCGTCGGAGAAGTGGTCGCCACGATCGTCGCTGCGAGCGAGCGAGAGCCCGGCCGCGTAGACCGTGCCCGGGCGCTCCGCGGGTGCGAGCACGTTCCTGACCAGCGAGTGCACGGGGCTGCCCGGGTCGTGCACCGTGTACGTCACGCCGTCGCTCGAACGCAGGAGGCCCGCGCTGGTTCCGAGGAATTGGTCGCCGTTCGAGACAACCAGTGCATGGATCGTCCACGCATCGAGCGCGCCGAGCTGGCGGAATGGTAGTCCGACGTGATCGGCGATGAACAGCCCGCGTCCGGTCGCGACGATCATCGCGCCACTGCCGGCGGGATCGAACAGCACGTCCGAGATGCGCGACCGGTCCATCTCGGGGGACCGCACATCGAGCGACCAGTTGGTGCCGGCATCGGTCGTCGTCGCGAACCCGGAGTACCACCAGCGCCCGACGACCGCGGGATCGCCCGGGTCCGCCGCGACGACGTCGCCCCACTCGTTGGACAGCCGGCTCCAGCTCACGCCTCCATCGAGGGAAACGTGGAGTCCTGCGTTTGTCGCGGCGTAGACCCGGCCCGGCACGCTGGCGAGATCGAGCACCTCGAGACCCGCGAGCCCGGTGTTCGCGGTCACCCACGTGATGCCGTCCACCGACCGTACGATGCCTCGATTCGTCGCGACCAAGTACGAAGCGCCGACGAGGATCTTGGTCACGACCGCCGCGGACAGCGGGATGACGATCGGTTGCCATGTCCCGAGGCGACGCCGCCGTAAACCGGGGGCGGTGCCGGCCCACAGATCTGAGCCGTCGGCGGCGATCGCCGTCCAATAGCTGCCGAGGCCATTCGCGCTGAAGGTCGCGCAGTCGTCGTGACTCTCGAAGACGTCACCCGCCGCCGCGACATAGACCGAACCGTCTTGCTTTGCTACGAGGTCGTTGACGACGTCAGAGATCGGGCCGCAGTCGGTGAACGTCGCACCGCGATCGATCGATCGAACGATTCGATTGTCACCGAACAGTGCGAACAGCACGTCGAGCGATGGACTCGCCGCCACCACGCGCCGGGCGTCTCCACCCGCCGCGAGTGCAACGTGACCGAACACGGTGCCCGCGTCGGGACCGTGCTGGTCGTCAAACCCGACACGTCCGCATGCCGTAGCCAGGAGGACGAGCAGCACGCAGCGCACGCTCCATGATATCCGGGTTTCGAAGGCGTGCCGAGTCATCCCTTCTTCGGGTAAGGCCGGCCGTCACGGTGGTGGTAGCCGCTCCCACGTGGGCTCATCCCACGTGGGATCACGAGATCGAGATCGGGATAGTCGACCGAATCCTCGCCCTCCTTCACGCGCGTGCCGACCTCGAGGACCTGCGCGGTGGAGCTCGATCGATTGATCAGATGATGCCCGTTGGGCACACCGGCCTTGAAGCCGGCGCAGTCACCGGCCTGTAGCAGCTCCTCGCCGGCGTTCGTCACGAGGATCACCTCGCCCGAGAGGACGTAGATGAACTCGTCTTCTGCTTCGTGCCAGTGGCGTTGCGCGGACCACGCGTTCGGTGGGAGGACGAGCAGGTTGACGCCGAACTGAGTAAGTCCCGCCGCATCTCCAAGCGGACGGCGAGAGCGCATCAGGCAAGGCTCGTCGAAGGGCGTCGGGTATCCGCAACCGGTGCGCACCGGGACGGCTCGAATGTCGATCTTGGTCATGGTGGGAACGCGAACATAGCGCCTCGCCGGCTCGGCAAGAAACCGTTAGCGAGCTGAGCGCCGTTTCGCCCTCGCGACGTGACATCATCCGCGCGTGAGCGAAGCCGCGTGGATGCTGCTGCTCGCGCTAACGATCGTCGCGCTGCTTGTCGCGCTCGTGGTCGTTCGCCGGCGCCGTACGCGGATCGAGGCGACCGAAGCGCCCCTCGAGGGCATCGTGCCGGTGCCCGGGCGCAGCGAGCGCGGGCCGCCGCTGCCGGTCGTGCTCGTTCACGGGTTGTTCGGCTTCGATCGGATCGGCGTGCCGGGGGCGCGCCTGCATTACTTCCGCGGGATCGCGCGGCACCTCGAGTCGCTCGGCTGTCATGCACACGCGGTGCGGCTGCCGCGGATGGCGTCGGTGCCCGAGCGTGCGAAGGCGCTCGTCGAGAAGATCGAGGCGTTGCCTCACGAGCGCGTCGACATCATCGCGCACAGCCTCGGTGGCCTCGACGCGCGCTATGCGCTCGCGAAGCTCGGCCTTTCGAAGCGCGTCCGCGCGCTCGTCACGATCGGCACGCCGCATCGCGGAACCCCGATCGCGGATCTCGCGACCGATGGACCGCTCGGGATCGCGCGGAGAGCGATCGCGAAGCTCGGCATTCAGATCCACGCGCTCGACTGGCTGTCGACGAGCGCGCTCGCGAAGTTCAACGCGGAGGTCCTCGACGTGCGGGGCGTTCGCTATGCGTGCGTGGTCGCGGGAATCCGCGATAGCAAGACGCCGCTCGCACTCGCGATCGCCCCCTTGCACGCCTATCTGCGGAAGACCGCGGGGCCAAACGATGGGTTGGTGCCGATCGCGTCGCAATACTGGGGCGAGACGCTCGCCGAGATCGAAGCGGATCACTTCGCGCAGGTCGGCTGGCGCACGACGATCCGCGGCACGTTCGACGCGCTCGGGCTCTACGCGTTCATCATCGCGCGGCTCGGTGATGTCAGCGGCGTGTACCCACTGGCGAAGTCCGCGGCGGCGATCTCTGCCTCGCCCTGATCGCCGACCGCGCGAAGGATCTGCGCGGTTACTTCGAAGGCTGCAAGCAAGGGGGGCACGTGGGACGTGATCTCCGGCGCGGACCGCGCAAAGGAAGCGGCCGCGCTCGGCACCAAGCAATCACACGCGATCCTCACGTGGCTCGCTCGGCACCACACGTAGAGCGTGCTTGGCACTGACTCTGCAAGTATCATTCGGATATGCGCTCGGACCGTGGATATCAAAGCGATAACGTCGATGACCGTCGCGGCGAGGGCGGTGCGGGAGGCTTCGGTGGTGGTGGCGGCGGTGGTCTGGGACTGTTCAGTCTGCTCCGCATCTTCAGCATGTTCGGCTGGAAGGGCATCGTGGTCGGCTTGATCATCGCCGGTGTGATCGCTTCGCGCGGCATGTGCGGTGGCGCCACGGGCACCGACACCGCTCCGAGCGCGTCGACCTCGACCACGCATCGTGGTGTGCAGAGCTCACCCGCCGAAGACGAGCTCGTGCACTTCGTCAGCTTCGTGTTCGACGACGTGCAGAAGTCGTGGCACAAGCGGATGCCCGACTATCAGAACTCGCGCCTCGAGCTGTTCCGCAATTCGATCCGTTCGGCGTGTGGCACGGCGACGTCCGCCGTCGGTCCGTTCTACTGCCCGCTCGATCGCAGGGTCTACATCGATCTCGCGTTCTACGAAGAGCTGCGCCGGCGGTTCGGCGCACCCGGCGACTTCGCGCAGGCGTACGTGATCGCGCACGAGCTCGGACATCACGTGCAGAACCAGCTCGGCATCATGGGCGGCCAGCGCTCGGCCGATTCGATCAAGATCGAGCTCCAAGCCGACTGCCTCGCCGGCGCGTGGGGCCAAGATGCGAACGGGCGCGGCCTGCTCGAGCTCGGCGACGTCGACGAGGCGCTCAACGCCGCCGCGCAGATCGGCGACGACACGCTGCAAAAGACAGCGACCGGCCACGTGCAGCCGGAGACCTGGACGCACGGCTCGTCGGCGCAACGCGTCGCTTCGTTCAAGAAGGGCTACGAAGGCGGCCCGAAGGCGTGCGGGATCTAGAGCCGCTCAAGAGCGACGCGCGTTCGCGTTCTGCGCGGCGCGCAGGTCGACCGTCAGGGGGAGACGATCGCGAGCTGCGCATCCGACGACGTGACGATCACGAAGCCGGCACCGCCACCGCCGCCGCCGCCACCGCCTTGATCGACGCCGATCGGCGACGAGCCGGCGATCAACACCTTCGCGCCACCGAGGCCGCCGACCGTGCCGCTACCGCCGTTGTTGCCGCCGCCGGGCGCCGCGCCGATGTCGAGGAGGCCGACCGATCCGTTGCCTCCCGAATGGCCACCACCTGAACCGCCGCCGCCACCGCCGCCGTTCGCGGCGAGGGCGCCCGAGCTGCGGATCGTGTGAGCCTCGAGAAGGATCATGCCGCCGGAGCCTCCGCCGCCACCGCCCGCGTCGCCGTTCGACGGAAATCCGCTCCGCATCCCGCCGTCGCCGCCACCGCCGCCCGCATTGATGCCGGCGCTGGGTGCGAGATCGATGCGCGTCGCCGAGGCGATGTAGATCGCACCGCCCGGTTTACCGCCGGCGCCGCCGTCATCGTCGCCCTTTCCGCCGTGCGCGCCGGGACATCCTCCGAGCGGACCGTGCGGCTTCGCGGATGCCTGCCCTGCCGTGCCGCCGGCACTCATCGGTTGATCGCTGTTGCCCATACCGCCGATTGCGCCGGCCCCGCCAAAGCCGCCACCGCCACCGCCACCTGCGCCGCCGCTGTGATCCGCGCCCGGCCCGGCACCGCCGGAGCACATCGTGCGAGCCCCGGCCCCGCCGTTCGTGACGTCGATCAGCGAGCCCCCGTCGAGCGTCACCGATCCGAACGCGATGATCGCGAGGGGCACGTCGCCGGTCGCGCGCAAGGTCGCGCTCGCGGTCATGTGGAAGTTGTGGACGAGGATCGCGTCGAACGGGCCGTCGGTGCCGGTGAGCCCGACGTGCGTCACGGGGATCTGCGTTCCCCCCATCGCGAGCTTGCCCATGTTCGTGTCGTACGTGTTCATGCCGGAGAGCGTGATGTCCATCGTGCTCGTGCGCGTGCACGTGTCGAGTTGCGAAGCGAACGAGGTGCACCCCGGCGGCCCATCGGGTTGAGGGCCGGCATCCGTGCTCGTCACGCCGGCGGAGAACGCGCAGCCCGCGGCGAGAACAAACAACAGCTCCGCCCGCATGCGACAATCATACGACGACCCCGCTCCGCCGCGCTACCGAGGACAATTGACTCAGCTCGCGCGCGCCAATTCACGCTCCGCGCGGGTGCGGCGCATGTATACGAACGGCATCGCGAGGAACACGCCGAGACTGATGCGCGTATCGACCGCGCCGATCGCCATCGCGACCGCGCTACACGCGAGGCCGGCAATGATCCGCCCGCGCAGGCGAGCCTCGACCACGGGAGTCAGCTCCGAGATCACGAGCTCCGGCCGCGCCGTCGCATGCGCCCAGTGCAGGAGGAGCGCGGTTCCGGCGGCGAGGATCGTTCCGCCGTAGAGCAGGACGGCGACCCAGTCTTGATAGCTGTTGCCGAGCACGCCCGCGCCGAACGGCAGGAACGTCACCGCGAGCAGGAAGAACAGGTTCAGCCAGATGAGGCCTCGATCCGCGCGCCGGATGTACTGGAACTGATAGTAGTGGCCGATCCACAGCACGCCGAGCATCACGAAGCTGAGCGCGTAGCTCGCGAGCTTGGGCCACAGCGTGATCAGGTGCGCCGTTAACGCACCCGGGCCCGAGACGTCGGGCACCTGGATGCCGAGGACGAGCACGGTCATCGCGATCGCGAAGACGCCGTCGCCGAGGGTCTCGAGACGACTTGCCGGAAAGTGACGATGGCTGAAGGGCGACGCGCTGGTGCTCACGATCCGCGATCCTGGCACAACTCCGCTCGCGTTACGGGACCAGGACGATCTTGCCTTTGACGGCGCGCCGCTCGAGTCGCCCGAGCGCCTCGGCTGCTTCATCGAAGGGCAGCGCCGCGGCGACTGCAGGACGCAACTTGCCTTCGGCGACCCACGTGAAGATCTGCTCGGCGTGCGCACGATTCTTTGCGGGCTCGCGCATCGCGAACGAACCCCAGAACACGCCGACGATCTGGCAGCCTTTCAGGAGCGTCAGGTTCAGCGGGATCTTCGGAATCTCGCCGGACGCGAATCCGACGACGAGATACCGACCCTCCCAGGCGATCCCGCGGAGCGCCGGTTCGGCGAGTGCGCCACCGACCGGGTCGTAGATCACGTTCGCGCCGTTGTTCGACGTGAGCTCCTTGATCCGCTCTTTGAGGTCCTCGCGCGAGTAGTCGATACCCTCGGAGGCGCCGTGCTCGCGACAGAACGCCAGCTTGTCCTCACTCGAGGCCGCGGCGATCACGCGCGCGCCGAATAACGTGCCGAGCTCGACGGCGGCGATGCCGACGCCGCCGGCCGCGCCGAGTACGAGCAAGGTCTCGCCCTTTTGGAGCGCCGCGCGATCGACGAGCGCGTGGTACGTGGTCGCGTACGTCAGGAGCGTCGCCGCGCCGACCTCGAAGCTGACTTCGTCGGGGAGCTTCGTGACGGACAGCTCGGGAACCGCGATCTGCTCGGCGAACGCGCCGTAGAGGAGCGTCGTCGCGACGCGATCACCGACCTGCAGGTTCGTGACGCCCTTGCCGAGCGCACGGACGATTCCCGAGGCTTCACCTCCCGGAGAGAACGGCGGCGTGGGCTTGAACTGGTACTGGCCGCGGGTCAGCAAGATGTCGGGGAAGTTGACGCCGCAGGCTTTGACTTCGATCAGGACCTGGCCGGAACGGACCTCGGGCGCGGGCACCTCGTCGACGCGAAGCGCGGAAGGACCGGTGAGCTCGTGAATGCGGACAGCACGCATGCGCAGCATCGTACCGGAGCGCGAGGACACCACGCGGCGGGCGCGCATCGATTGCCGGGCGGCACGAAATCCGGAGCCACCAACGTTGTGAAAGTAGCGTCCGTCTCGGTTACGCGGCCGCGTACGTCCCGAGCACGACGAGCTCGGTCGTGAGCTCGCGGATCTCGTCGAGCGCGGCGACGAACGATGCACTCGCCGCGTGACCTAGCACGTCGACGTAGAACCGATATGTGAACGGCGCGTCGGGGATCGGGCGCGACTCGAGCTTGGTCAGGGACAGTCCGCGTTTCGCGATGCGCGTCAGGATCTCGCCGAGCACGCCGGGGCGATCCGCGAGTGCGATGAGCAGCGAGGTCTTCGCCATCGCATCCTCGGCGACGGGCGCCGGCCGCAGCGCGACCTCGACAAAGCGCGTCGCGTTCCCCGCGGCCGACTGCACGCCTTGCGCGAGGATCGCGAGGCCATACGTCTTCGCCGCGGCTGCGCTCGCGATCGCGGCAAGCGTGCGATCGCCGGCTTGTGCGACGCGCCGCGCGGCACCGGCGGTATCGAGCTCGGCACGCGCGGTGAGCTGCGGATGTTGCGCGAAGAACGTCGTGCATTGGGCGAGCGCGACCGGATGCGAGATCACGACGCGCAGCTCGTCGAGCGTGACGCCCGGCAACGCGAGCAGGCAGTGCTCGATCGCGCTGACGATCTCGCCGGTGATGTGAAGCTTGCCGTCCGCGAGCAGATCGTAGGTCTCGTTGATGCTGCCGGCCGTCGTGTTCTCGATCGGCAGCAGCGCGAGATCCGCGTCGCCGTGGATCACGGAGTCTGCGGCCGCGCGGAACGAATCGAATCCGCCGAGGAGCGCGCCACCGGGCCGGCCGCCGTAGCGACGTTGCGCGGTCAAGTGGCTGTAGCTGCCCTCGACGCCTTGATACGAGATCCGCAGCGGGACATCGGCGCGGGCCCGCACCGTCGCTTCCTGATGCGCGACCGACATGTCCATGACGACCCGATACAGCCGCTCGATCTCGTGCGGATCGATGCCGGCCTCGGTCGCATGCTCGCGCAGGCGCAGCAACAGACGCTCTTCGCGCTCGCGATCGCGAAACGGGCTGGCGGCGTCGAGCTTGGCGACCGCGACCTCCTCGACGATGCGTAGCCGCTCGGCGATCAGCGCGATGATCTTGCGGTCGACCGCATCGATCCGATCACGGAGCGTGCTGAGATCCATGGCTCACTGTAGAATGTATTGTGGCCGATCGTCCCAAAGCCGACCTCGTCAATCGACCGCCCGCCGAGCTGACCGAGGAGCCTCCGGTCGTCGCGCGGTTCGTGGTCGAAATCCGTAGTGATGGCTCGAGGACCATCGCCCGTGGAGCACTCGAAGACGCGCAGAACGGACAACGCGTTGCGATCGAGGCGCGCGGCGACACACCCCTGCAACTGGCACTGGCGCTCGCTCGCTCACTGACTCAGCTACCGCGCTTTAGCGCACGGTCGGCAGTTCGCGGACTTCTGGGGCGTCGCCGCGACAAGTGAGACCAGATTCACGGGCATGGGGCCTGCAGCAAGAAACCCCAACCATGCAAGACGTCCGCTGGCCCCTGCTGAAACGGCTCCTTCAAGAAGACGGATGGCAGTGGCGGGAAGACTCGCTCTACGCGCCTCACCAGACGATGTGGTTCACGACGAGCTCGGAGACACCCAACTACGCCGAGTTTCGAGATCGCATGACAGAGACTCTCGAGTCGGTCGATCAGACCGCGTTGCACGCGGATCTCGTCAGCTTGGTTTCGGCGCTCGACACGGTGCTGCGCGGTAACTGATCACCAGCGTTTGCGCCACAGCAGGTCGATCCCATCGTATTGGCGATCGCCGACGTTGCCCTGGATCAGCACGTTCTCGCGCAAGTAATACTCGGCATCGCCTTCGCCTCCGTTCTCGTCGGGCCGCGCGGCGAGGTGCTGGCGATACGCGACGAACAACTTCGCGCTGAGCCATCTGCCGACGCGAATCGCCGCACTCGAAGCGGACGTGCCGGCCTCGTAACCGTAGTCGAGCTTGAGGGGGAGCAGCTTGTTGATCTGCTTCGTGATCAGGCCCGAAGCCGCAGACGATGCGCCACCGACCGCGGCATCGCGGGTCTCGCTCCCGGGATCGCCGCCCGGCACCCCGCCGAGCAAGAACCCGAGCATTTGACCTTGGGTGTACTTCGCGGGGTCGCTCGTCAACTGCAGATCCGGACTGCTCGCGCGGCCGGTGATCGATGCGGTCAACGTCAGATCCGGGAAGTCGTGAACGACGCGAACATCGAGCCACGGATCGATCGTCCCGTCGAACCGGACCGCCGCGTGATCGATCTGATAGCGTCGGCCGAACATCACGGCAACGCCCGACTCGGCGTCGAGCTCGCCGTCGGCGCCGAGCTCGCCCTTGGCGGCGGTGACGCGGACTTGCCCGCTGACCGACGTCCTCAGCGAATCCGAGTCGAGGAGTCTGTTGCCGAGATCCGCTTCGACAAGCGTCGGTGCGAGATCGAGATCGAGAGTCAGCACCGGATCGGTCGGCGGCGGTGGTGGTGCTTTCTTCTGATGATCGAGCTGGGGCGCGTCGATGAACACCATGTCATCGGGGGCGCTCGTATCGAACAACGCCTGCGCCTTCGTCATCGACACTGCGACGTGCCCGTTGCGAACGCCGAGCTGTCCCTTCCAGTGCCGCCCGTCTCGCACGACGTGGACGGTCACGTCGGCATCGATCACGGGCTCGTAACCGCCGATCGGCGACACGTGGTGCAGCGCGAGCGTCGCGTCGGCCGTCCTCGGAGCGCCGCCTTCGAGGTTGACCGTGCCCTTGCCTTTGACGTCGCCTTCACCGAGTAGGCCCGAGACGGTCGCGACGACCTGATGATTTGCGAGTGTGAGATCCGCATCGACGTCGCGCATCGTGCCGATCTTCGGCGTCAGCGGAATCCGCGCTTGACGCAGGTGGACGTGCCCGTTCGCATCTCCGGTGCGCGGATCGCCGCGCAGGTTGAGGTTTGCATCGATCAGCCCGGCCGCACCGACCAGCGGTCCCGGTGCGAACGCGGCGAGCGGCGCCACGTCGAAGTCCTGCGCCTCGAAGCTCGCCATCACCGTCGACAGCCGCCGCGGCTCGCCGGTCGCCTTCAGGTGCAACGTCCCGCCGCTCGCCTCGTGTCCATCGGCGAACACGGCCAGACCCGTGCCGTCCCAGCGCGCATCGACCGACAAGTCGCGTAACTTCGCAGGAGCGCGGCCCGAGACGCCGGCTGCGACCGTGACGTCTCGTGCAGTCAGTGTCGCGTGCCCCTTTGCGTGCGCGATCGTACCGGTGACCTCCGCAAGTCCGCTCACCGTACCGTCGACGACGTTCGTCCGGCCGAAGATCGCGAGCAAGTCACGGCCGGCGAGCGAAGGAATCGCCAGGGTCGCGGTGAACGGGATCGTGCGGTACGCGTTCGGACGCAATTGGTCGATCGAGATCGATGACTTCGCGGCGAGGTCCATGACGAGTGTGTTGCCCGTCAACGCCGTGCCGGCGAGATGCACGCCGGTGTCGTCGATCCCACCTTGGAGATGAACGTCGATCGGCTTCGCGATCACGCCGCCGGAGAAATCGCGGAGGTCGGCGACAAACGTCGCGGTCGTGCCCGCCTCCGAGATCGTCGCGGTCGCACCGAGCCGGCCGTGATACGGCGCGATGATGCCGAACCGTGCGAGCAGAGACTGATCGAATGCAAAGTCAGCGACGCGGAGTGTCGCGTCGTGGAATGCGCCTGCTCCGAGCGCGCGCCACTCCTTGGGATCGAACAGGTGGACCGGCAACGTGAAGTGCGCGTCACCGGTCGCGACGCCGAGCACGCCATTGCGCACCGTGCCCGAGACCGCGAGCTCGCCACGGTGCGCCTGCGCGAGCTCGAGATCGGCGTCGATCGCGAGCTGTCCCGCCGAGATCCCGCGGACCGCGAGCTTGCCGCGCGACTCGGTCGGACCGAATGACACGCCGCCGTCGATCACGCCATGTCCGGTATCGATCTTCTCGAGCTCGACGGCGAGGTCGCGAAGAGCGCGGCGATCGAGTCGCTTCCACGCGAGGGGATCGGTGATCGCGCGCGGCCCATCGACACTGGCCGTGATCTTGATCGATCCGCGCTTTGTCACTCCGGTTGCACGCACGGTGACTCGGCGCCCGGCGAGATGAACTTCGGCATCCGCGTCGATCGGCGGTCCGTGCACGTCGAGCACGAGCGCCTTGCCGTGAAGCTTGCCCGTGCCTGTCCACTGGCCGCCACGCTGTTGCATCGTGACGGTGCTGTCGAATCGCCCCGAGAGCGCCGCGATGCCACGTGCGTCGATCTTCGCGGTGAGGTCGTTGGTCGAGCGCCGTAGCGTCGCATCGGCGGTGAGATCACCGTTGCCCTGGCTCGTGTGCAGGCGCGACAACGTGATCCGGTCGTGATCGACCGTGATGACTCCGCCGCGGCCTCGCCAGATCGCGCCGTCTCGCGCGATCTGATGCGCACCGAGGGCAAGCTTCGCGGTGCCGGCCGTCGATGCCTCGAGTTGCACGCCGACGCTCCCCGAGCCGAGCGCGGCACCCGCGCGCGAGGCCCCCGCAAACTCGAGGCGCAGAGGTCCAGAGGTCTGGGCGATTCGCTGGCGGATGTCGTCGAGGTGAACCTGGAACGATCCCGCGAAGAGCTTTCCCTTGTCGTAACGAACGCGCCGACCTGCGACGAGTCCCGTGATCTTCAGATCGACCGCGGCCGGTGGCCACACGCGTCCGGACACCTCGAGCCGTGCGCGCAACGCACCGGTGACGCCGAGGATCGCGCTCGCTTGCGCCACGAGCTGCGCGTGATCGATCGTGATCTGATGATCGGCACGCGTCAGCACGGCCGAGGCCGCCGCACGCCCGTCGTGATTGCCGCCGCCGGCGACCACGATCCCGTGAGTCAACGAGGTATCGATCGCGACCGCTGCAGCGACCGGCCCGTCGACGCTGATGATCCCGCGAAGGTGCTCGACCCCTACATCGACCGCGGCGACGATCGTCGCCGATCCGCTGGCGAGCCCGCCGGACAATGGCGAGACATCCGCGAGCTGTCCGACCAGCAGCCCGCGGGTCGTGCTCGCGGCGAGGTCCGGATGCAAGAACGCATGGACCTGGTGCGTGCCCCACCTCGCGCGGACGTCGGCAAACCCGGCACGCGCGTCGACGGCCAACCTAGCATCGTGGATGATCTCGATCCCGGCGAGCTGTCGCGCGGCGAGCACGGGGAGCGAAACGTCGAGCTCCCCTTCGGCAGAGGCCGGATCGAGCCTCGCTCCGAGCAGGGTCGCATGCGCGCCGGCGCCTTCGACGAGCACCAACGGCAGCGCGACGGTGTTTCCGATCTGTCGCGCGATCGCGGTCAGCGAGATGCGTTGGTCGCGCCACACCGCCGTCGCCGTGATCGCGGCCGTGCTCTCCCCACCCGGCACGATCCGCACCGAACCGGCGACCCGGAGCTCGTGCGCCTCGACGGCTCCGGTCACGCGTCCGCGATGCATCTCGAAGTCCGGCATCTCGATCGTCCACGTCGACGGGTCACCCTCGGGCGTCGGCTTGCGAACGACGAGCACGTCGTCGATCACGAGCTCGTCGAAGTGCGCGGTCTTCGACAGTAGCGGCAGCAGCGCGACGCGCATGTGCGCGATTCCGATCGTGAGCTCCGGTTTATGGTCCTCGCCATCGATCTCGATGTCGTGAACGATCAACTCGCCGAGCACGCTGCCTTCGATCTTGCCGATGTGAGCGCCGCCGGGGAATCGCTTCGCGATCGCCGCTTCGAGTCGCACCCGCAACAGATCGCGTCCCCAGTTCGTGTGGATGACGATCACCGCCGCGATCGCCGCGACCGCGACGATGCCCATCGCCGCCAAGCCGATGCGCAACAGCCAGCGTAAGACGCGGCGCATCAGTACGCCTCGCCGACGCTGAGAAACCAATTCCACGTACATCCCGGTTGCGGCTCCCCGGGACCGTTGCGGTTGAGGCGATATGAGACATCGAGGCGAATCGGCCCGACCGGCAGCAGGAACCACCGCAGTCCCAGCCCGACCGCCCAGTGCAAGTGTGGAGCGGAGAGCGCGCTCGGACTGTTCGTGACGTCACCGCCGTCGAGGAACGCGACCGTTCCGATCTCGTACGTCTTGATCTTGCCGAGTGGCGCGCGCAGCTCGCCGCCGGTCTCGATGAGGCCCGCCCCACCAACCGGGACGGTGTGGCCGTCGAGCGTGCTCGTCGCAACCGGCGACAGTTGCCGCTCGGCAAAGCCACGGTTACTCGAAGCGCCGCCGCCGAAATACCGCTCGCTCGGTGGAACGTCACCCGTGATCGTACCGACCCGCAGGCGGCCGGCGAGGACGAGCGGACCGAGCGGCAGAAACCCGCGGACCTCCGGCGTCACCTGCACGTATTGGTATGCGCCGCCCGCATACCGCGAGCCTTCGGCGAGCCGGAGCTCTGCGTACAACCCGAACCGCGGTGCAAGCGGCTGATCGCGCAGGTCGATCACGAGCGTCTGCGTGAATGCGCCGAGCCGCTCGTCGCGATCGAGCCCGAGATCGTGCGCCAGCAGCGTCGGGATCGACGTCCCCGGCTCGAGGAGCGCGGAGTTGAGGTTCGCAAACGAAATCGCCGCGAGCTGCCAACCGACGCGCAGTTGCAGGCGCTGGATGCCGAGTGGCGTACTGAGCCCGAGCCGCACGCGCACGGCCTTGAGCGTGTACGCCTCGATCGGCAGGTAGTCCGCGCCACCTTCGATCTCGCCCTTGACGTACGGCCTCACCAGATCCTGTCGCGTCAAGAGACCGATCAACCGCAGCAGCAAGTCGGGCTGGCAACCGCCCAGCGTCGGGCCGCACGTCTCGCGCAAGAACGAGAGCGCGGGCTTGAAATCGGCGCTGGCGTTCCACAGCGGCCCCGGAAAGCCCGCGACGGAGTACTGGGCTCTCCCGCGGATCGAATAGTTCAGCGGATCGAGTCCGAGCCCGCCGCCGATCCGGAGCTCGTTGCGATTGCCTTCCGTGAGCGAGACCTTCACGGCGATCACGGGCTGATTGCCGGACCGATCCGGCTCGATCCGCACGGACGCGAACCTCCCGAGCCCGAGCAGCTCGATCTGACTCAAGGCGACGACCTTGCTCGAGTAGCGATCGCCTTTGTGAAACGTGATCCGCGCGCGCGCTGCATCGGCGAGGTCACCCGTCGTACCGCCGATCGTGATGTCACCGAACGTGCACGGCGGCCCCGGCTCGAAGACGAACGTCGCGGTCGCGGTTGCGGTCGCGCGATTGGCGACGATGCCCGCTTCGAGACGCGCGTGCGCGTAACCGCGGTCCTCGACGAGCGCGAGCAGCGGCGCCTTGGCGAGAGCGTACGCGGCGTAATCAAACGGCGCCCCCTCCGACAGCGGGACGAGCGCGCGCGCGGTCTCCGGTGACACATCGGCGGGAAGTCCGCTGATCTCGACATGCGTCGTCGCGCGGCGGCCTTCGACGATGGTGAACACCACGGTGCCGGTGTCACCTTGGTGCTCGATCCGCGAGTGCACCTCGACCGAGAAATACCCGAGGCGTTGGTAGAGCGCTGCGAGGCGCTTGGTGTCGAGATCGATCTGGTATTCGTCTATGTCGCGGTGTCGATCGAGCGCGAGGCCATCCTCGAGCGTGTCACCGTCGATCGCGTGGTTACCCTCGATCCGCAGCTTGTCGTAGTGGACGTCGCCCGGATGTTGGACCGGTGCCTGCCCGCCGCAGGCGGCAAGTGCGAGGAACCACGCCCGTCGGTACATCGACCTCGCATAGTGACACGCATGATCGCTGGTCGCCTGTCTCAATCCGCCCGTGAATATCGACCCGAGCGACGCGTCTATGGATGCCTACGCCGACGCGTGCAGCGCCTGTTGAACCAGGGCGGCCTGCGCGGGCGGCAATTGCGAATAGACGAGCTGCGCGCCCTGAAATCTGCGGAGCTCCTGAAGGAGCTCGCTCCCTCCGAGCTCGCCGCCCGCCAGGTCCACCTGCAATGCGAGGGCGCTCTGGCCCGGTTGCGTGATCTTCCGCAATTGCACGATCAAGCGGTCCGGAATGCCGAGGTCGATGAGCTTCGCGGCGAGTGCGCCACTCGCACCGGCGAGCACGCCGCCGATCAGAAATCCGAGGGGCCCGGCGACGAGCATACCGACGAGCGCACCGACGAGCGACGAAGGCACCGCGGCTGCGGCCGGCGTCGGATCCGTGGTCTCGGTGACACTCGCGGAGCAGCGAGATCGCCGGCTCACGAACACGGCGTCGTGGATCGTGACGAGGCCGTCTTCCTGAAGCCGCATCGCTGCGAGGTACGCTTCATGTGCGAATAGCGGCGACTCGAATACGAACGCGACGATCCGGGGCTCGGCGTCGATCGATGACTCGATCCTCGTGGGCTGCTTGAGCATGAGGTAGGCAGCGAGCAGACCTCGTGCCACTTGCAAACAGCCGACACTTCATGCGCGCGAGCGTGCGCGTCGAGCACGGCGCTCGGCGCTCACCAGCGGCGACGCCACAGCAAATCTAGGCCGTCTTTGCCGCGATCGCCGACGACCCCTTCGAACACAAATCTTCTGCGGAACCAGTACTCGATCTCGGCTTCACCGGTGTTCTCGTCGACCCGTGCCGCAAGACGCTGGCGGTAGGCGACGAAGAACTTGCGCGAGATCCACGTGCCGACTTCGACCGCGGCGCTGCTCGTCGCGCTCGCAGCCTCGTAACGCAGGACATCGATATCGACGGGCAGCGCCTTCTTGACGTAGCCGCCGATCTGGTTCGCGATGATCGACGCACCGGCGCCGGCGACCTTCTCGCTCGCCGAGGGCGCGTTGCGAGGATCGCCGCCGGGCTCGCCACCGAGCAAGAACCCGAGGAGCTCGGACTGCGAGTAGATCGCCGGAGTGCTCGAGAGCTGCAATTGAGGATGGCTCATTCGACCGTGGATCTCGGTCACCGTGGTGACGTCTGGGAAATCGTAGGTGATCCGGATGTCGACGATCGGATCGTCGTTGCCGTCGAAATGGAGAATCGCGCGATCGACGGTGTAGCGCCGGTCGAACAGATCGAGGTCACCGCGTTTGAGCGCGAGATCGCCGGTGACGCCGAGCTCGGCACCGAGCGAGATCTCGAGCTTGCCCGAAACGAAGCCGCGGACCTCCTTCGACTCGAGCCACGCGTCGTTGATCGCGACCTCGGCGACGGCAGCCGGATGCGGATCTTGAATGATGCGGTGCGTGTTGCCGCTATTCGATTCGATCTGTGTCGGATCTTTCACCGTCCGAGCCTGGCCGCCATACACGAGATCGTTCGGCGCGCCGGCAGGTGCGAGCTTCGTGCCCTTCTCCTCTGGGACGCTGACAAAGGCTTTGTTCACCGCGATGTTCGCCTTCCATTGATCTGCCACGCGCGCGAGATCCGCCGTAACGACCGCAGAGATCTCCGGCTCGGTCGTGCCGATCAGCTTGACCTTGCGCAAGTTCAGCGTCGCCTTGCCGCCCTTCGGCGAGTAGCCATCGAGGGGCACTTTTCCCGCGAGCTCGACGTCGCCCTTGCCGAGCTTGCCCTTCATCTTGAGGTCGACGGTGTGCGCGACGATGTTGACCTGGAGATCGCCGTGGAACAACGTTCCGACCGCGGGTGCGATTGGAAACCTGCCTTCGCGAATTGCGAGCGTCCCCGCGATCTCCGCGGTTCGCGGATCGAGGCCGTGGACATTGAGATCGGCGTCGAGCAGACCGCCGAGGCCACCTGCGGGACCGGGCATGAACGCGACGAGCGGCGAGATGTCGAGCTTCGAGGCTTGCAGCCTACCGGTCGCCTCTTTCAGCGCATCGAGGCGCGCATCGGCGGTGAGGTCGATCGTGCCACCGTTCTGTTCGATGCCTTTGATCGCCAGCTTGCCGGCGGCGCCGTCCCAGGTGCCGTCGATCCGCAGCTCTTTCATGACGACCGCTTTGGCGCCCGCGCCCGGCGGAACCGTGACGCCGTGCGCGAAGATCGCGGCGGTCGCCGTCGGCCGGCCGATGGTGCCGCCGAGCTCGATCGAGCCGTCGATGATGCCTCCGGTGGCCTGGCCGGTCCCGATCGTGTGGAGGAGCGCGGTCGCCGGCACCTGTGGAAACACGATCGAGCCTCGGAGCTCGGCTTCCTTCACCGCCTGCGGATTGCCGCGCAGCTCCGCCATCGTGATCGGCGTGTTGGTGCGCAGCTCGAGCAACGTGACCTTGTTGTCGTTCGTGCGAACGAACATCAGCCCGCGCGTGGTCTTGCTCCCGATCTCGGCGTCGAAGTGGACCGCGATCGGCTCCGACAGCGGGCCACCACGCAGATCGCGCGCATCGACCGTGATCGTCGAGCCTTGCAGTCCGCGCTCGAGGTTGGCCTGAAGTGCGACCTTGCCGCGCAGGTTCGTGAACACACCGAACCGCTCGAGCGTGCCCGGCTCGAACGCGATCTGATCCGTGCGAATGCTCGCGCCGTGGAACGCGTCGATGCCCTGCGCCTTCCAAGCCACCGGATCGAACAGTCGCTCCGGCGTGTAGAACCGCGCCTCGGCCTGCATCCGACCAAGGCCCTCGAAGGCAGCCGTGAGCGTCGTCATGATCTCGTCATCGTCCTTCGGGTTCTGGGCGACCCGGAGCTCGGCATCGATCGCACCCGCGTCCTTCATCGAAGACGAATGGATGCCGCGCGCCTGGATCAATCCTCCGAGAGTCTTGTCGTTGATCTGGATCTCGCCGTCGATCTTGCCTCGCCAGCGCTCCGGCACATCCGCAAGATCGGCGACCGATCCGAGGTCGATGTCGTGAAGCTTGAGATTGCCGGTCCGGATCGCTTCGCGGCCGAGACGCCTCCACTGCGCGGCCTTCGTGATGTCCTCCGGTGCCGCGACATCGAGCGCGAGCGAAGCCGTGCCGATCCGTGGACTCGACGCCGTGACGCCGGCCGTGAGCTTACCGCCACGGGCTTCGACCTTGCCGTCGACGTCGAGCGTGATGACGGATTCGTCCGAGCTGAGATTGCGAACCTTCGTCGCGACCACGCCAGAGAACTTGCCCGCACGCCGCTGGACGTCGACCGAAGCATCGATCCGGCCGCGATACGTGTTGCTCACGTTCGAGAGCTCGATGCCTCCATCGAGCTTCGCGTCGAGATCTCCGGTGTGAGCCCCGGCACGGACGTACGAAGCATCGAGCGCGATCTTGCCGTCGCCGCTCGTGCTCTTGAGATCTGTGAGCTCGATCTTGTCCTTGCTCACGACGAGGTGGCCGGTGGTTCCGGTCCATAGATTGCCGCCGGCCGCGCGCACGATGTGCCGCTGCAGATCGACCACCAGGTTGTCACCCGGCGTCACGAGCGCATCGACGTCGACGCGCGTCGGGGCGTGCTTCGGCTGCGAGCGCAGCGACACCTGGACCTTGCCGTCTGGTCGGTTTCCCGCCGCGAGCGTCAGCTTCGTGATCTCGACGTCCTGGCGGACGAGATCGGCGATCTCGACACGTGCCGAGCCGACCGGATGCGACGGAAGATGCGTTCCGTCGATCCTGAGGTGAAACGTCGCGGCGGAGATATCTTTGATCCGAAGCCGGCTGCCGTCGGCAAATCCGGCGATCGCGAGGTCCGGCTGCGGAGACAGTGCCCCGCTCGCAGAGAGCTTCGCGTCGATCAAGCCGTGGAGAGGCGCCTTGCCTCCCGTCGCAGCAGAGGCGTCTCGCGTGCTCGCGATCACGACGCCTCGATCGAGGGTCAGCGCCTCGCCTTTGCGATGCAGCTCGGCAGCGACGGCCGCGCGAAATCCTGTCACGCCGGTCGCGCCGATCACCGCGCGGATCCGATCTCCGGAGGTATCGAGCGCGATCACCGCGTCGCTATGCGGCGTGCCTTCGAATTCGCCCCACGTCGTGATCATCGCGTGTGCCGTCGGCAGCTCGCTGTTGGGAGCCTGGAGGACATCGAACGCGACGAGCACGCCGCCGATGCCGGTGACCTTGTCATTCGAGAGCTGGCCGAGATCGAGGCCGTCCCCGATCACGAGGCCGCTCGCCGACTTCGCTGCGAGGTCCGCGCGCGCGAACCCGCGGAGCGGTGATCGCCCCACGGTACCCGCGATCGCGAGCTGCGTGAACGGCGCGGCCGGCACCGCTTCGATCGCGAGCGCGACGTCCGCAGGGAGCTGCACCTGTGGGAACAGCGCGGCGACTTGATTCGCCGGCGCGAACACCGCGACCGAACCGCTGAACAGCTTCGCGTTGCCCTTAGGAATCCGGCCGCCCGCGACCGCGACGGAGAGGTCGCCGAGCTTGACGAACGCACCGTTGATCGCCACGCGCTCGTCGTCGATGTGGAGTGCGGCCGCCAGGGTCAGCGGCGCAGCTTTTTGGCGCCACGTGCCCTGCAGCACGAGCGATGCGGCGGTCGGGCCCCCATGAGGGAGATCCGCGCGGGCATCGAGCTGAATGCCGTCGAGATCGATAGGCTGCTTCGCAGCGTCTGTTCCCGCCGGGCCGGTCTCGAACATCACGTGGCCGCGATGGATCTCGACCTGATCGAGATACACGCTCCAGTTCGACGAGGGCCCTGGCTTCGTCAGGTGCTTGATCATCAGATCGCCGGTCGCTTCGCGCTTGAGCAGCACCTCGACATCGTCCGCGACGAGCTTGCCGAGCTTGACGTCGTGCGACAGCAACGGCCACAGCGAGACGTGAACGCGGAGCGTACCGATCGTGATCGCCGGCTTGAGATCCGGACCGTTGATCACGAGGTCGCGCAGGATCAGATCGGTAAACGGGCTGCCGTCGATCCGTCCGATCGTCGCTCCGCCGGTGAACGTGTTCTGGAGCGACGCGACGACCTGCCGCCGCACACGTTCGCGCCCCCAGTCGGTGTGCAACACGATGAGCGCGACGCCGATCGTGAGCACGACCAGCCCCAGAACGCCGAGCAGGATCCGGCCGATCCATTTGAACGTCTTGCGCATCAGTAGGCCTCTCCGATGCTGAGGTGGAACGCGAAGTGCGAGCCCGGCTCTGGCTCGGTCGGACCGGTGCGATTGAGGCGATACCCGAAGTCGAGTCGGACGGCGCCGACCAGCGTGAACAACCGAGCGCCGAGGCCGGCGGCCCAGTGAAGGTGCCCGAGGTTCAACTGCGCCGTCGACTCGGTGACATCACCGCCGTCGAGGAACGCGACACCGCCGAGCCCCATGCCTCTGATCTTCGTCACCTCGCGGCGGACCTCGAAGTTCGTCTCGAAGAGACGCGCGCCACCGAACGGTATGCTGGTGAACGTGCCCATCACATCACCGGACACCGTCGGTGAGAGCCGCCGCTCCGAAAAGCCGCGCTGGCTCGTCGAGCCACCCGAATAATAGCGCTCGCTCGGAGGAACGTCGCCGAAGATGCCGCCCGCACGAACGCGCGCCGCGATCACGTTACCGAAGATCGGCAGGTAGCCGCGAGCCTCGGGTGTGACCTGGAGGAACGAGAGTCCGCCGGCCGCGTACGGACCGCCTTCGGACACGCGAACCTCGGTGTAGAGGCCCTGCGTGGTCTCGAGCGGGTTGTCGCGGAGATCGAGCGCGACCGCTTGCGTGTATTCGCCGAGCCTCTCGGTTTGATCGAGGTGCAGATCGTGCTCGAGCGTCGGATCGATCAGCGGAGAGATCCGGCGGAAGCCCAGATACTGGAACTCCCAGCCGACGGCCGCCGTCAGCCTCGGCGTGAAGATCGGAGATTTCAGCGCGAGTCGCGCGCGCGGGCCGAAGCTCGTGAACGCCTCGTAGACGAGATAGTTGTAACCACCCTCGACCTCGCCGGCCATGAACGGCCGGAACAGATCGATACGCGTGAACTTCCCTAACGCGCGAATCCGCGGCTCGTAACCGGTGTTGTCGCGCAGCATCGCGTACGCGGGCCGCAGATCGAGATCGAAGTCGGTCAGCGGCGTCGGCCAACCGGTCACGTTGTAGCCAAACCTGCCGCGAACTTCGTACGTCGCCGGATCCATGCCGAAACCGCCGCCGACGCTGACCTCGTGCGGAGCGCTCTGTGCGAGCGAGATCTTGACGTTGACCTCCTCGCCGTCGGTCTTATCGGGCAGCACGCGAACCGTCGAGAACCGCCTCATGTCGTAGAGGTTGCGTTGGGTCTGCGCGATCGCGGAGGTCGAGAACTGTTGCCCTTTCTGGATCGCGAGCCGCGCGATCACCGCGTCCCTGAGCTCGTCCGGAACGCCGACCACATCGACGCTGCCGAAGTGACACTTCGGCCCGGTGTCGTACGTGAGCTCGACGACCGCCTGATGGTTCGCGCGGTCGGCGATCACGCGCGAGTCGAGGCTCGCGTGAGCGTAGCCGGCGTCTTGAACAACGCCGATCAGCGGCTCCTTCGCCTGGTCGTAGAGCTCGTAGTTGAAAGGCTTTCCGTCGACAAGCGGCAACTTCTTGCGAACGTCATCGACAGAGAGGTCCTTGTCTTTGTCCGGCAAGCCGTTGATGACGACGCGGGTCGTCGACAGCGGACCTTCTTCGATCTTGTAGATCACGACCGCCGCATCGCCGTGGCGTTCCACACGCGAATGGACGTCGATTTCGAGGTATCCGTGTCGCAGGTACATGCCTTTGACGCGCTCGCCGTCGACGGTGACGAGATAAGGATCCGGCGCGGCGCCTTGCTTCTCCGCGCGCATCAGCGCGAGTCCCTCCTGGAGATTCTTCGAACTGATCGCCTTGTTGCCTTCGAAGCGAATCGCTTCGAGATACTCCTCACCCGGATGGTGTGGCGGCGGATGATGGCAGGCTCCGAGCGCAGCAACCGCCGTCAGCGCGACGAGCGTGAGCGCGGGCGCCACGGAGTGGACTCTGAACACACTCACCTCGATGGATGAAGGTGATCGCGATCCCGAGCGGCCTTCTTGCGCAGGCTCGAGACCAGGACCGGGATCGCGAGTACAGCTAGAACAACTGCGGCAACCTTGCCGACAGTACCGGCGGCGACAAACATGACGGCCAACAGCAGCGCAAGCATCACCGAGAACACGGCCGTCATTCCGATGACCTGGTGAGGCACGCCATCTGGTTGACGATCGAGGTCCTCCGTCGGCCCGGTCGCGAGATCATCACGGACCGGCGCCTGTGGGACCTCGTGTTCCTCGGACGGACGAATGAACGGATGAAGCTTGGAGGTGGCCATGGCGTCCTCCTAGACCACCGGCCTTCGGCCGACGACCAGCCGATAAATCGCGAGCAGGATCACGGCGCCGACGATCGAAGCAATGATGCCCGGGCCCTCGCCGACTGCGTACCAGCCAAGGGAGTGACCGAGGAAGCCTGCGATGAACGAGCCCGCGATACCGATCAGCATCGTGACGATGATGCCGCCTGGGTCTTTGCCCGGCATGATCAGCTTCGCGAGAGCACCGACGATGAGTCCGACAATGAGTGTGACGAGAATGTGCATAGAAAAGCTCCGTAGGTTGGGGTGAGGCGGTTACTTGGAAAAACGGTGGCGCAGCTTGTTGGCCGCGCGGTCGACGAGCGGCCGGACGCGGTCGATGACCGAGCGGCCTTTCGCCAGGATTTCGTCGAGCGAGACGAACGAGCTCTTGTGCGGGCCGCGCTGGGCTTTGCGCTCGGACTTCTCTGCGTCCTCAGGATGGGTCTCGACGTAGGCGCGAGCATCCTGCGCGGCGTCCGGGACCTTGCCCTCCGCGATGAACTCGCGGACATGGCGGTCGTAACGGCGGGCCGAAAGGTGATCGCCTTCGCCCGAGGTCGGATCCTTGTCGTCCTTGTTCATGCCTCTAACCATTCAGCACCATGCGTGCCAGAACGGTCGGCGTGCGCGGACGCTCGCTGTGCGCCGAGCGCGCTACTTCATCTGCTTGCCGGATTTCGGAGACGGGACTGAGTGCGACATGAACCGAGTGATCATGATGGCTTCGCGCCAGCGCTCGAGCTGATGCTGATTCGCCGCGGCGCCATCGATCGTCACGCCTTCTGGTGGCGGGGCTAGTTGTCCGAGCTTGGCGAGCACGGCGGGACGATGCGGCGCATCAATAATGGCGAGATCGATCAACGTGATGGCATCCGCAGGCGATGCCAGCGCGAGCACCGTGTCGAATGCGCTCGGATCACCGGCGAGGTAACCATCGATCGCGGCTTCGAACGCGACGTCGCCGGCGTCACGGAGAGGCAATCCGGGAGCCTGACCGGCGAGGATCTTCGTGTGGGTGCCCGCGGGCGCTACGACGATCGCCCCGGACTTCGTCGCGAGCTCGACCTTGCCCGACAGCACGTGAAGCGATCCGGCACCGCTGGCATCGACATCGATCGTGTACTCGCAGCCGAGATCGGTCACCTCGGCATGCTTGGTCGAGATCGCGAACAACCGGGGCGGCGCCGCGACGCGCGCGTGCATGTGTCCATGATCGATCGAGAGATGGTGACCCGCCGTCGTCGAGCGATCGAGCGACACGCGCGTGTTCGGACCGAGCTGCGCCGTTCCGATATCGGCGATCGAGAGGTCGACCTGGTGCAAGCCGGTGTCGAGCACGCCACCGACCGGAAGCACGCCCGTCGCGATCTGCCTGCCGCCGCATGCGACGGCGCCACCTTCCGCGACAAACCGAAATCCGCTGCCGTCCTGGGTGCAGGCGACGAGCTCCTCGTGGTGGGACGAAGGGATCGCGAGCCAGCCCGCGAATGCCGCGGCTGCGAGGACGACACCCAGCACGATCCACCGCGGGCGCTTCCGGCGGAGCCGCAGCTGATCGAGCGGGGCATCGTGCGCCAGGGGAGCGAGCAACTTTTCGAGCTTCTCGACGTCCGGATCGCGTGGACCCGAACGATCCCAGAGATAGTCATCCGACATCGGACGCCTCCTTTGTCGTGATTCCGAGGTGATCGCGAAGCAGCGCCATGCCACGATGAAGGTTGACGCGAACCGAGCCCGGCGACAGCCCGGTTTGTTCGGCGATCTCGGGTCCGGTCATGCCTTCTACGAGTCGCAAGATCATCGTCTCCTGATAGGCCTCGGGCAGCGCGCGCAAGGCGGCGAGCACCTGCGCGACCTCCGCGCTTCGCGATGCCGCGACCGGAATCTCGACGAGCTCGTTCGTAGGTTTGCGGGCACGCACGTGGTCGATCGAGCGATTGCGTGCGATCGCGAGGAGCCAGCCCGGAAATGCGGCGACGTCGGCGAGCTGCGGCAGCCGTTCGAGGGCGATCGCGAAGGTCTCCTGGACGAGGTCGGCGGCTTCTCCGAACGTGACCCGGGCGAGCACCACGCCGTGAACGGCGCGGTGAAATCGCCGATAGATCTCTGCGAACGCGGCCCGATCGCCGGCTCGCGCCGCACCCACGATCGCCCCGAGATCCCGCACCGGCGCAATGTACGCGACGTTCACGGCGACAAAGACGTTTGGCCTCACTGAGCGTTAACAAAGCGTTCCAGCGCATTGGATGCGCATCTCTCGAACGTTTCTTTGTCGGTCTCGTTACAACAGCGGTTCCGGGTGGTTTTGGTTGTGCTACGCGGCCCACGGTTTCCGATTTGCCCGTTCCAAAACAAGGAGATGTGGGTCTTGTGCTCCCTTGCGGACCGCGTGAATGACTTGCGAGAGTGAATCCATGAGGGGTTTGAGAGCTCATTATTCCATTGTCTTGCTCGCCGTCGGCTGTTCGACGGACTTTTCTCCGAAGCCTTGCAGCCTCGACGGAGATTGCGGCACCGGTCTCGTGTGCGAGCTCCGTGAACTGCAACCGGTCTGTGTCCACGCCGCGGACGCGCCGCTCGTCATCGGCTCGAGCTCGGCGATCAGCGGCACGAACTACGAGCTCGGTACCGGCATGAAGCTCGGAATCGAGCTCGCGCTTGCCGAGCAAAACGCCAAAGGCGGAGTCCGCGGACGCCAGCTCGTCCTGAACTTCCGCGACGACGCGTACGACCCGCCGATCGCGGAGACCGCGGCGCGCGCACTCGCCGATGTCCAGATCATGGACGGCACCACACCGAAGTGTCCTTCGACGACAACGCCCGAGCCGGACGGCCACGGCAACACGACTCCGATCTCGACAACCGCGCTCTCGCGCGGACCCAACGCCGTGCTCGCGTTCTTGGGCAACGTCGGAACGCCGACGATGGTGCGCGCTGCGCCGATCGCGCTCGAGACCGGGACGATCTACTTCGGTGCGTACACCGGTGCAGCCAAGATCCTGCGCGATACCACCGCGGGTGAATGCGCGAAGTACGTGTTCAATGTTCGCGCGAGCTACGCACAAGAAGCGCAGGCGACGACGGACCTGTTCAAGAAGAAGGGCGTCCCGGACTACAAGAGTCTGATCTCGTTCGACCAGAACGATACGTTCGGCGATGCCGGCTATAACGGCCTCAAGGCCGCATACGTCGTCGATTACGGTGCGTTCCCCGCGTCGGCGGATCCGACCACGCCGATCGCGCGCTTCCGGTACGCGCGCAACGACGACACGAGCGTCCCGACGCAAGCGGCGGCGGTCGAAGCGTATCTGACGAACCTCCTCAACACGAACTCGGGCGTGCAGACCGTCGGCGTGATGATGACCGATACCTACGGTGCCGGCGCGACGTTCATCCAGCTCGTACGCCAGTGGCAGTTCGACGGGATGCAGACGACGCTCGACAAGCCGAATCGCCTGAAGCTGTACTTCTCGAACGTCTCGTTCGTCGGACCGAACGCGCTCTCGAGTCGCCTCGTCCAGGCCGGCAGCATCACGATTCCATCGGCGAACGCGACGCTACCCGGCGCCACGTCGTTGCCGCTGACGCAAGACGTGACTGTCTCGCAGGTCGTGCCGAACTATCAGAGCGATACGAGCGATGTCGTCACGACGTACAACAAGCTGATCGCCGCGAATTCCGATACCCCCGGCTTTACCTCGCTCGAGGGCTACATCTCGACGCGGATCTTCATCGCGGGTCTCCTCGCGAATAAAGGACCGTTTACGCCCGACGGTCTGATCACGACGTTCGAGAGCCTGCCGGACCTGAGCCTCGGCATCGGGGCGTCATCGGGTTACTCGGCGACGAACCATCAGTACTCGAACTCGGTCTGGGGAACCTCGATCCTTCCGAACGGCTCGTTCAAGAACCAATACTTCTGGACGGTGGGAAGCGCCATCCAGTTCTACGAATGAGAATGAAGCTGTACTCATGAGATCACCCACCAACACGAATAACGACGAGCCCGCGATGGCGACGGACGTCCGTGGTCAGGCGGTAACCGTTGGTCGCTACATCCTGCATCGCCAGATCGCGCGCGGTGGGATGGCGACCATCCACATCGCTCGCTTGATGGGTGATGAGGGCTTCAGCCGGATCGTTGCGGCGAAGCGGTTGCTGCCGGAGTTCGCCGAGGACGAAGAGTTCGTCGCGATGTTCCTCGACGAAGCGCGGATCGCGTCGAAGGTCCATCACCGGAACGTCGTGCCCGTGCTCGATGTCGTGACGACCGGCGAAGAAGTCGTGCTCGTCCAGGAGTACGTCCATGGTGCGCCGCTTCACTGGCTGCTCAAGACAGCGCGCCAGGCAAAGACGCACGTTCCGCTGCACATCGCGGTCTCGATCATCTGTCAGGTGGCCGAAGGCCTTCATGCGGCACACGAGACCGTGGACGAGATGGGCGCTCCGCTCAACATCGTCCACCGCGACGTGTCACCGCAGAACGTGATGGTCGCGATCGACGGTACCGCGCGCCTGCTCGACTTCGGCGTCGCAAAGGCGACCATGGCCGCGCACGTCACGCGCGATGGCCAGTTCAAAGGCAAGCTCGCCTATTCGGCGCCCGAACAGTTGCGTGGCCACGCGACCAAGCAGAGCGACATCTATTCGCTGTCGGTCGTGCTGTGGGAGTTGATCGTCGGCCATCGCATGCATCAGAGCTCGCAGGGCGAAGCGGAGCTCGTCTCGAAGATTCTCCAAGGTGCGCTACCGACGCTGACCGAAGCGCTCGCGAGCGAACGCGAGTGGATCGGCGACAATCGCTGGCGCCAGCTCGAGGCGATCGAAGACATCATCAAGAAGGGCCTCGCCGTCGACGTCAAGGATCGCTGGCAGACCGCGACCGAGCTCGAAGAAGCGCTGCGTGGCGCCGTGCCACCGGCGTCGTCGACCGATGTCGGCGCGTGGCTCAAAGCGCTTGGCAAGGAATTCCTCGAGGGCCGAGACAAGATGCTCGCCGCCGAAGAAGCGAGCTGGCGTCGTGTCGCGTTGCCGGTCGCGCGACGTGCGACGCCCGTGTCGATGGCCTCCGTGCGCGCCTCGCAGACTCATCAGATCCAACAGGAGGACGGCACACCGAGCGGCGCAGCGCAGCAGATGCCGAGGACGTTGCCAGCGGCACCACCTCGCCGTGGTTCGACGGCGCTGATCGGCGGACTCAGCCTCGCTGTGGTCGCGCTCGCGGTCGGCATCGTGTTCGTGATCAAGAGCGGCGGTAGCAAAGTGCAGCCTGCGGCGCAGCCGGCCGTGACAGATCCGACCACTCCTTCGTCCATGCCCGCGGCCGCGGCGCCGGCACCCGTCCGGGTGGAAGCGACCGTACCCGCCGCCGCCGTACCCGCCGCGGCCGAGCCCGCACCTGCCGCCGCGGCACCGACGGAGATCGAGGCCCCGCCGGTCGCGGCCCCTGCGGTCGCGACGCCAGCGCCAGCCCCGAACCGGAACGTGCCGTCCGTGACGCGGAAACCGCCGGCTCGTCCCGCTCCGCGTCAAGTCGTGCGCGTCGCACAGCCGCCGCCGCGCGCCGTCGCTACACAGCCGCCACCGCGCGCCGTCGCTACGCCGCCGCAGCAACCCGCCCACGCCGCCGTCACCGCACCGGATCCCAAACCGGACGTGAAGCCAGAAACCAAGGCCGACTGCAACCCGCCCTACTACTACGAAGGCTCGAAGAAGATCTTCAAGCCGTCGTGCATCTAACAAGGAGCGTCTGATGATCACCCACGTTCGCCATGCGTTGGTCGCTGCTGCTGTTGCGACCTTGTCTGCGATTCCGATCGCCGCGGCCGGCGACCTCTCGAAAGAGGAATGCGTCGACGCACACAGTCGCGGTCAGGACGCGAAGGAGCAGAACAAGATCTCGCTCGCTCGCAAGCTGTTCCTGACGTGCGCGCAGCCGTCCTGTCCGTCGCTCGTGCAAGGCGACTGTGCGCGGTATGCCGACGATCTCGGTCGCCAGCAGCCTTCGCTGAGCTTTGCGGCACGCGATGGCGCCGGCGCCGACCTGCCCGATACGACCGTCTACGTCGACGACGTGCTGATCGTGACCCGTCTGGATGACGGCCGGCCGCACGACGTCGACCCCGGCAAGCACAGCGTGCGCTTCCAAAACGGCGGCAAGGAGCAAGTCGTGACGGTCGTCGTCGGAACCGGCGAGAAGGGCCGCACCGTCGTCGGCTCGTTCGGTTCGCCGGCCGCAGCGGCGGCGGGACCTGCGACCGTCACCGGAACGACGGAACCGGTGAGAGCGCGCAAGCTCGAACCGACGACGAAGCATCCAGGCGGCGCGAAGGCCGTGATGGGCCTCGGTGCGGTGATGGTGGTCGCCGGCACCGGACTCGCGGTGTGGGGGACGACGAAGCTGCCGTCCGCGTGCTCGACCTCGACGCATCAATGCGCTGCGCCGCCGGGCGACGCGGTGTTCACGGATGCCGCGTCCGCGGTGAAGCTCACCAACATCGGCATCGCGATCGGTGCGGTTGGCCTCGCAGCGCTCGCCGGCGGAACCGTCTGGTACTTCAAGGGTGCGCACACCGAGCGCCCCGACGAGGGCGTCGCGATCATTCCGTGGATCGATCCGAGCGGCGGCGGCCTGACCGTCAGCGGCCACTTGTAGTCAGGCTGCGATCGATCCGCTGTCGAGGATCGTCGTGCCCGCCGCGCGCATCTCGTCGAACGCGCGCTCGCCGTCTCCGGGCGCGAGCTCGACGGCGCGGCAGCCGTCCGCGATCAGCGTGACTTCGAAGCCGAGCGTGCGCGCGTCGAGCACCGTGTACTTGACGCAGTAATCGGTCGCGAGCCCGAGCACGTAGAGATGATCGACGCGGCGCTCGTGGAGCCAGGTGTCGAGGCCCGTCGCCTTGCGCTTGCCGTTGTCGAAGAAGCCCGAGTAGCTGTCGATCTCGGGATCGGTGCCCTTGCGGAACACCGCTTGGAATCGGCTCGCATCGAGATCTTTGTGGAGCTCGGCACCGGGCGTGCCCTGCACGCAGTGCGGAGGCCATAGGACCTGAGGCATCCCGCCGAGCTCGATCACCTGCCCAGGCTTGGTACCTGGATGATTCGCCGCAAAGCTCTTGTGATCGCGCGGGTGCCAGTCCTGGGTCGCGACGACGATGTGGAACCGCGGGATCATCCGCTTCGCGACCGCGATCGTCTCGTCGCCGCGCGCCACGGCGAGCGCACCACCGGGCAAGAAGTCGTACTGGAGATCGACGAGGACGAGCGCGCGCGACATGACCAAGTCTAACGCGCTGCCCGCGCTTACATGGCGAATTCGAAGCCCTGCTTCGCGAGCCGGTCGTACTTCCGACGATCGAAGCGGTACAAGCGCGCTGCGCGGTGGCGAACGCCTTGTTCGAGCTCGTCGGTCTCGACGAGCAGATCCATGGCGAGGATCTTCTTCCGAAAGTTCCGCTTGTCGAGCTCGGTACCGAGCACGATCTCGTACAGCCGTTGGAGCTGGGTCAGCGAGAATCTCGGCGGCAACAGCTCGAAGCCGATCGGTGCATAGCGAACCTTGCCGCGCAGCCGTTCGTGCGCACGCGCGACGACCTCGGAATGGTCGAACGCGAGCTTCGGCAGATCATCGAGCGAGAACCAGCCGACCCCCATCGCGTCCGTCGCGGCGCGAATTCGATGATCCGAGAGCTTGGCGAGCGCGTAGTACGCGATCGTCACGATGCGTTCGCGCGGGTCCCGATCGAGCGCACCGAACGTGTACAGCTGCTCGAGGTAGACGTCGGTGACGCCGGCTTCTTCCTGCAGCTCGCGTTGAGCGGCTTCATCGAGCGTCTCGTCGATGCGCACGAAGCCACCGGGCAGCGCCCAGGTGTGCTGAAACGGCACCAGCTTGCGCTGGATGAGCAGGACCTTGAGATCCTTCTCGTCGAGGCCGAACACGACGCAGTCGACGGTGATCGCCGCGCGAGGATAATCGTACGTGTGACTCACGAACGACCCGCGCCGGCCGCGACGTACGCGCGAAGCTCGGCGAGCTCGCGATCGAAGTTGCCCGACAGGATCGGAAATCGGCACCACGATCGCGGATCGACATTGCGATCGTCGAGGTGAAAGCTCGGCGCGATGCGCTCGCGCTTCCACTGATTGCGACACCACAGCCGGAAGAACCGCTCGATCCATTGCGCGAGCTGCAGCGGAGCGACCGCGGGATAGCGAGGCAGGAGCTCCTGAAACACCTCGAGCGGCGTGTGCTTGTCGCGGATCGCCGAGTCTTCGACGGCCTCGAGGAAATCGTACGGCATGAGGTCTGCCTCGTCGGTCTGCGACTGGGCAGGCGGTCTCAGCTCGGCGGTCGGCGCTTGCGCGTTGATCGCAGAGAGTGCGGCGACCCCGCCGGTTTCGGCCGGGCCTGCGGTCTCCATCCACCGCAACCACTGGCGCAGATACGTCTTGTCGATCCCACCGAGCGGCGCGAGCCCGCCGGCGGTATCGCCGTCCATCGTCGCGTAACCCACGGCGGCCTCGCTACGATTCGAGGTCGTCAGCAGCACGGCGCCGCGAATGTTCGCGAGCATCCAGATCGAAGGCGCACGCACGCGCGCCTGGATGTTCTGCAGCGTGACGTCGTCGCGGTCCCAGGTCAGCGGCCGGTCGATCGTCTTCTCGACGCTCGCGATGTACGCCTTGTATTGCGCGTCGACGTCGATCACATGCCACTCGGCGCCGACGCCCTTGGCGACGGCCTCGGCGGCCGCGCGCGTGATCTTGCCGGAGTTCTCCGTCGGCTGGTAAGCGCATGCGAACACCGCACCGATCGCCGCGGTCTCGTCACCACCGTTCTCGATCACTTCGCGCAGCCGCGGCGCATGCGGCAAGCGCGCAGCGACGCCTTGGGGCCCGAGCTCGGCGAACGCGAGCCGGATCGACAGCGCGACGAGCACCGCGCATGCCGCGGAGTCTGCACCGCCCGAGATCGAGACCACGTAACCCTGGGCCTTGCTCTTGCGCAGGTAATCCCACAGGCCGAGCGACACCGCGCGCGCGAATTCTTCCTCGCGCAAGTTGGTGCTGTCCTCCCACGTGCGGTCCGGAACCGGCGGCGCCTCGGGCTGACGATGCGGCCACGCGAACGCATGCTCGACGACTTGTTGCTCGGCGTCGTGGCGAGGGCGATGACTGCCGCGGCGGGCTTGCTCGCGGCGATTGGCTTCGATGTCGACGACCGCGGTCGACAGCTCGATCTCGCGAAACGTCAGCCGCGGCCCGCGCGCGACGAGCTCGCCTCCGGAGGCGATCAAGCCACCGCCATCGTAGATCACGCGGCCTGCTTCGTTGCCGAGCAAGTTCGCGTAGAGGTACGCGACGCCGAACGCGCGAGAGCCCTCGGTGACGAACCGCTGGCGCACCGCAAACTTGGCGAACGCGAAGTGACTCGCCGACGGATTGAGCAAGACATCGACGCCGCGCAGCGCGAGGTCCATGCCCGGGCGATTCGCGACCCATGCGTCCTCGCAGATCTCGAAGCCGATCCGCACGTCGCCCAGCTCGAACATGAGGTCGCCGATCGGAAACCGGCGGATCGTGCCATCGGCCGCGGTCCGCTCGAGGACGTCGACCTCGCCCGCAGGCCACGGTTTGAACCAGCGCGGCTCGTAGTGGATGCCGTCCCCGGCGAGGAATTGTTTCGCGACGAAGCCGACGATCTGACCGTCGGCAAGCAGCGCGGCGGTGTTGTACAGCGCCTTCTCGTGATAGAGCGGCAGACCGACCGCGACGATCATCCCCTTGGTCAGCGTGGCGAGTGCTTCGAGCTGCTTGAAGGCCGTGTCCTGCAACCCGGCCATGAAGAACGTGTCTTCGCAGCCATAGCCGGTGATCGCGAGCTCGGGCAGACATAGCAACGAGACCCCTTCGGCGCGCGCGCGATCGATCGCGTCTCGCAGATGGGCGAAGTTCTCGTCCCACGCGAGGGGGGTTTGATTGACGCAGGCGACGCCGACTTTGACGAGTCTCATGATGCCTCGAGCAAGGGTTCGTACTCGTACTCGTGCTCGTACTCGACAGGAACGCAAGATCTCCAAACAGGCTGGGGACTCCGAGCGTCCGCATTCGAGCCCGATCGGAACGAGCCAGGACCTGCAACGGTGGTTTTCCGCATCGGCTCCATGCTCGACAGTTGCAACGAGAGGCCACGGGTGAGCCAGACGAGCAGGAATACGAGTACGAGCACGAGTACGAGCACGAGTACGACCTGGATCCTTGGCTAGCGGTTAGAAGATAGATGCTCGATGAACAGCTGGGCGGTGCTATCCACGTGAAGAAACTCGTTCGTTAGCGCCACGGCACGCGGATGGCTATCGGTGACGACGATCTGCCCGAACAGGCCGGTGCTGCGAAGCCGCTCGAGAGATTCTCCCGGAAACAGCCCGTGGGTCGCGATCGCATCGATCGCGACGGCTCCGGCGTCTTTGTAGGCCTGCGCCGCATTGATCAGCGATCCGCCGGTGCGGATCATGTCGTCGTAGATCACCACTCGCTTGCGCGCGACCTGCGCGGACACGCCGGTGACCGAGGTCTCGGTGCCCGACGTGCGACGCTTGTAGACGAACGCGACCTCGACCCCGAGATCGTTCGCGAGTGACTCGACCCACTTCGCGCGTCCGGCGTCGGTGCAGGCGAGCACGAAGTCATCGCCGCCGAGTCGGCGAGCCGCCGCGGTGACCAGCGACTTGCCGTAGACGTGGATCGGACGAATCTCACCCTCGAAGTAGTAGGCGATCGAGGCGACATGCAGATCGAGCAAGAACACCTGGGTGCCGCGACTCGCCATCGGTATCGACGACAACAGACGCGCGCGCGTCTTCGCGGTGACGACCTCGCCGGCGTGCACCGAGCGCTCCATCGTCGAGTAGCCGTAGAACGGCATCACGATACGCAGGCGATACGCACCGGCGGCGACGAGCCCACACGCGAGATCGTAGAGATCGAGAGTCGCCGCGTCATCGCAGGTTCCGCCGACGAGGATCACGTCGCGGTCCGTCGGGTCGGTGATGATTCGCAGGTAGCGCTCGCCATCCGGAAACGTCTCTCGATCGAGCTCGCCGACTTGCCAGCCACCACCGATCGCGATCGCCTTGGCGAGGTAATCGTACGCGGGGATCGAGAACACGATCGGTTCCGTCATCGCGCCCCCCGCGCCTTCAGCACGAGCTCCTGTTTGCGATCGTGAACGCCTCGATCGAGGCCAACCGGATACGGCTGCGGGTTGAGGAACCGCTTGGTCCTCGGCGAGAGCGCGGCAAGATCGGCCGCAGCCCGTTTGCGCGCGGTCTCGAGATCATGCGTGCCGATCACCTTTCCATGATCGAGCACGGTCGTCAGCAGATCGACCGATGAATCGTGCGCCGGCGTGAACGGAAGCTTGAACGGATCCTCGATGTCGTGCAGCGCCGGACCGGCGAGCCCGCGCTCGCTGTCGTAGATCACGTCGCCGGCGAGCTCGTCGCCGCGCCGCAGCCTGCGGACCTGCAGGATCCCGGGATTCGAGATCTTGATCGGCTGCTCGGAGAGCTTGATGGCATCGCGCCAGTGGCCCGCTTCATCGCGGCTCGCACCGAGCTTGTAGACACCGCCGAGCGCCGGCTGATCGTACGCGGTGACGAGCTTGGTGCCGACGCCCCAGATATCGATCGCCGAACCCTGTTCCTGGATACTGCCGATCAGGTTCTCGTCGAGATCGTTCGACGCGATGATCTTCGCGTTCGGGAAACCCGCGGCGTCGAGCAGCTTGCGCGCCTCGGTCGACAGATGTGCAAGGTCGCCGGAGTCGAGCCGCACACCGGCGAGCTCGTGCCCCTTCGCGCGAAGCTCGCGACCGACCGTGATCGCCTTGCGCACGCCTTCGAGCGTGTCGTAGGTGTCGACGAGAAACGTGGCGTTGCCCGGCATCGCGTCGGCGTATGCGCGAAATGACTCGAGCTCGTCGTCGTGAAACATCACCCAGCTGTGCGCGTGCGTGCCGCGGACCGGGATGCCGAGCAACTTGCCTGCGAGCACGTTCGAGGTGCCGGCCACGCCACCGATGTAAGCGGCTCGCGAAGCGCCGAGCCCGCCGTCGATGCCTTGCGCTCGCCGTAGCCCGAACTCGATCACCGGCGCGCCGCGCGCCGACTGACACACCCGCGCGGCCTTCGTCGCGACCAGCGTCTGATAGTTGATCAGCGTCAGTAGCGGTGTCTCGACGAGCTGCGCCTGCGCGATCGGTCCGCGCACCCGCAGGATCGGCTCGTGGGCAAACACGACCGACCCCTCCGGAACGGCGTCGACCGTGCACTCGAATCGAAGATCGCGCAGATGATCGAGAAAGCCGCGCGGAAACAGTGGTTGCCGCTCGCCATCGCGCAAGGTCTCGAGATAGGCGAGGTCGTCGGTCGTGAACCGCAGCCGCTGCAGAAAGGCGAGTGCGGGCGCGAGTCCCGCCGCGATCGCGTAGCCACCACCGAACGGCGGCCTCCGAAACGTCAGATGAAACACCGCCTCCCGCTCCGCAACCCCTGCCTTCCAGTAGCCGCAGGCCATCGTGAGCTGATACAAGTCGGTCAAGAGCGCGAGAGAGCCGCCGTAGACGTTGTCGAGTCCGTCGGTCATCTTTAAGTGTATTGTTGACACTAAGAACCTGGATGTCAATGGCTAGCGCCAGAGCCGAGAGAAATGCCCATCGCTAGCGACCAAGCGGTCGTGATCTGGGGCGAAGTCCTGTGGGATCGGTTCCCCGACGGACCCCAGCTCGGCGGCGCTCCGGCGAATGTCGCGTGGCACCTCGGCCTCGCCGGCGGTTGGGCCCAGCTCGTCAGTCGCGTCGGCGCCGATGACGATGGCGCGCGTGCGATCGAACAGCTGTCACGGGCTTGCGATACGTCGCTCGTCCAGATCGATCCCGAACGGCCGACCGGCGAGGTCGAGGTTCGGATCCAGCATGGCGAGCCACGCTATCGCTTGGTTCCGGGCTGCGCCTGGGAGCGCATCGCCTGCACCGAAGATGTGAAGCGTGCCGTCGAGGAGGCGAGCGTCCTCGTCTACGGCACACTCGCACAGCGAACCGCCGCGGGCCTCGATGGTTGGCGCAGCGCGGTGGCAGCGGCGCGTGGCTCGTGCTTGAAAGTATGCGACGTGAATCTTCGCAAGACCGAGACCGGCGAGATCGAACAAGGCGTCGCGGTGATGGAAGCGATCGCCGCCGCCGATGTCGTCAAGGTCAACGACAGGGAGCTCGCGAGATTGGCCGAGTGGCAAGGCTGGAGAGATCCGATCCAAGTGCTGCGAGACCGTCGCGTTCTCGCGGTCACTCACGGAGCCGCCGGTTCGACGTTGTATGGTGAAGCAGGCGTGGTCGAAGTTCCAGGCATGCCGGCGGCGCCCGGCGGTGACAACGTCGGATGCGGCGATGCGTTCATCGCGTTGCTCGTCCACGGCATGACCCTCGGCTGGGATCTCGCACTCTCGGGACGCGTCGCCTCGAAGTGGGCCGCGGCGGTCGCCGGTGCGCGAGGAGCGACGCCAGCGTTCACCGATGAGCAGGTCGAAGGGTTACTCTCCGAGGCACTCGCGTGACCGACGAAGTCCCACCGGAGATTGCCGCCGTCGAGCCGGCGCCCGCCGAGGTTCCGACGCTTGCACCAGGCATGGCCGACGCCAAACCGAGCGGCCCGAGGACGCCCGATCTCTGGGATCAAACGGCGGACTGGCTAGGCAAGCATGGCGCGTTGCCGATGCTCGCGCTGATCACGGTGATCATCGGCGTCGTCCACAGCGGCGTGTTTCGCGGCGAGACCTCCGGTGATGATCTGACGTTCCACTTCGCCGAGAGCGCGCGCCTCGCCGATTGCTTGCGCGCTCTCGATTTTGACTTCTGGAACCCGAGTGCGAACGCCGGCTACGCCTCGATCTACTACTACCAGGCGATCCCGCAGCTCGCGTCGGCGTTACCGACCGCGATCTTCGGCCATCACCTGTTCTGGTTCGAGCTCAGCGTCTGGCTGCCGCTCGTGCTCGCGCCTGCGGCCGCGTATCGTGGCATGAGGCTCCTCGGTTGCACGCCGTGGCAATCGGTGCTCGCAGCGTTCGTGATCGCGTTCATGAACGGCGAGTCGCGGTGGGGCTCCGGAAATGCCGGCACGTTCCAGGTCGGCCTCTACACGCAGACCTGGGCACTCGCGGCGCTTCCGCTCGCGCTCGGTCACGCGGCGCGCTGGATCACCGAGAAGCGCGGGCTCGCACCGGCGGTCGCGTGGGGTGCGTTCGTCGGACTGTGTCACCCGTTCGCAGTCGTCGCGCTCGGTGTCGGGCTGGTCGTCTCGCTGATCGCGAAGCTGTTGCCGGTGCAGCCGTTGCGCCGGGTGAGCATCGTCGGCGGGCTCCTCGTGATCGCCGGCGTCGCGATCATCTTGATCCTGCCGCGCTCGTGGCTGCTCCCCGACACCTTGCCGACGCTGTTCGACATCCCGCTGCTCGTCTGGCTCGTCGGAGTACCACTCTGCCTCGTCGGAGTCTTGCTCTCGACGATGGTCCCATTCGTGCGGCCCGTGTTTCTCGGGCGCGTCCTCATCATCATCGGCGTCGTCGTCATGATGGTGTTGCCGAACGAGTGGGTGCTCGCGAACGTCTCGCCGCTGATCCGCTGGCTGGTCGGTGGTGCGATCGTGATCGCCGGCTTCGCGGTGCCTTTCTTCTTGCCGCGCGACGAGCGCTGGTCGCTCCCGTCGCGTCAGGACGGCATCGACGAGCTGCTGCGGATCGTCGTGCTCGGCGCATTAATGGTGATCGCGTGGATGCCGATCTGGCTCCCGCTGCTCACCGATTACGAAGGCTTCGGCGGGTTCCCACATCGCGTCAACGACGAGGTTGGTCCCGGATTCTTCGGCCTCTCGAGCTGGTACGCGAAAGGTGCGATCCTCGACTGGGCGACGTCTCCGCGTCCCGCGGTGTTCACGCTGCTGCTACCGGCGATTCTGTTGTTCGTGCGCGCGAAGTTCTTGCGGTGGCTGTGGCCACCTGCCCTATTCTACGCGCTGCTCCTCGGTCTCGGCCCACACCTCGGTCGCACGCAAGACGATCTGTTGCCGATGGTCCGGTTTCTCGGCGCGATGCAGACGGTGCTCGCGCTCGGCCTAGGCGCCGGTGTCGTGATCCTGGGCGCAAAGCTCTGGCACGTTCCGATCGACAACTGGCTGCGGCGCCCGCCGCCTCCAGGCGATGTCTCGCCCGCGCAGTTCTGGATGCGCACGGCGCTGGCTGCGATCGCGGCGGCACTCGTCGTCTTCGTCGTCGTGACCGGCTCGAAGGCTCTCAACTCGCGCGTTCACGTGCTCGACGACTATCCGGCGAGTCATCGCGACGAGATGATGACGATCAACGAGATCCTCGCGCGCCAGCCTCCGGGGAGGAAGCAAGTCGCCGCGGGTGCCGAGAACCACTGGTGGAACCTGCTGAGCTACGCGTACGAGCGCGTGCCCGCACTCCTGCAGATGGGCGGCGGTGGCCTGCAGGCGAGCCCGAACTACGACTTCCTGTGGTCGAATCGCGATTATCTCAAGAACGCGTGGCTGTACGACGCCCCGTACATCGTGTTCCAGCGCTCGCTCGGATCGAAGATCCCGCTCGGCGAGACCGTCTCGCGCACCGAGAACTACGAGATCCGCAGGCTGACCACCGAGGGCCTCGTGTCGCCGGTGCAGATCGTCGGCGTGCTGCCGGCCGCGCGCACCGATCGCAAGAAGGCCGCGCTCGAATGGCTCAAGTCCGATGCCCCGATGAAGGACCAGGTCCTCGCGTACGCCGGCTCGGGTGCCGCCGGTGACCCGCCGAGCGGAAAGCTGCTGAGCGCTTGGCACCAGGACTCGCCCGGCGACGACGCCGACATCGTCGCCGAGGTCGAAGCGCAGAAGCCTTCGACGTTCGTGATCCGCGAGAGCTGGCATCCGCGCTGGCATGCGTTCGTCGACGGGGACGAGGTGCCGATCCGGCGCGTGACGCCCGACTTCCCCGCGGTCGATGTCCCCGCCGGCAAGCACACGATCGAGCTCCGCTTCCAACGCCCGTTGTGGCTGCTGCTCTCGTGGCTGATGTGGCCGGGAGCCGCGGCCGGCGCGTGGCTGTACTTCCGGCGCCGGCGCAACACGAACCTGCCGGTCGCGCGCGTCGTCGAACAATAAGCGTCAGTGATGCGGCGGCGCTGGCGTACGCGGTGCCGGGACGCCCGCATCCGCCGGCGTCACGATCGGCTTATCATCGTCGGCGCGTGGCATCGGTAGTGCGACCTTGAAGCTGCGTAGCTGCCACGGATCGGCCTTGGCGACGCGCTCGAACGTGAATACGACGCGAACGCCCGACGACTTTTCGAATTCGGCGAGCACGTCGAACGTCGCCGAGGTTCCGGAGATCACCTTCGCTTCGGTGACGTTGAGGATCCGCTTGTAGGCGCCGAGCGTCGCGCGGCGCTCGTGCTGTAGCTCGATGAACTTCGTGCGGGTCTCCTGTTTCTTGAACACGTCGGCGGCGGCGTCCCACACCTCACCCGCATGCTCTTCATGGAGCTGATGCAGGATCGTGTCGGACACGCGATGGATCTCGCACTTGCGGAGATCCATCGGATCGGCGCATGCGGCAACGCGCTGTTCGCGCTGCTCGCGCGTGACCTTGAGCTGGGGCGGCAGCTCGAGGCCGATGCCGAGCAGCTTCCATTGACCTTGGTCCCAGTGAAAGCTGATCGATCCCGTGCAGAGCCCCTTCTGGTAGGACGCCGTCAGCGAGACGCGGCCGACGCGCCCGGTCGGTCCGTTGGTGACGAGCGTGTCGTTGATCGCGGTGAGCTCGAGAAACTTTCCGACCGTGACGTCGAGGTCGGTCATGTCGTCGACGAAGCGCTCCTTGCGCACCATTTCCTGAAACCGCGGCGAGGCGTGCTCGTAGATCTCGTCGATCGCGGTCGTGCCCTTGCTGAGCTTGACCAGGATCTCCTCGGCGGCCGGGCGAAAATCGGGCGTGTCGTTGCCGTGGATCTGGAGTCCGACGATCGCGACGATCCACAGCGCGACGAGCGCGAACCCGACGATCACGCTGCGCACGAGCAGCCGGCCGCGCCGGGTCTGCGCGACGCGCGGCAAGCCGTGAATCGATTCGCCGGCCTTCGTGATGCCTTCGCCGAGCCGAGCGACACCCGCGCCGACGAGCGGGACCTTGCGCGTCGCATCGCCGAGCTTGCTGACACCTTCGCCGATCGTCTCGATGCCGCTCCCGAGCTTCTCGACCGCGCCGCTAGCCGCACCTTGCACCAGGCCGGTGATCCGGCGGCTGCGCCCTGGGCTGTGCGGTCCCGTTGGTTCGCGGGTCGACACCGCGACCTTGACTCCGCCCGTCGTCATCGGCGCCGAGTCGTCCGGCCCGATCAGCTCGGGCGCCGCCGACAGGTTTGGTCCGGAGAAGCCGACGTCGATCGATCCTGACTCGGCCGGATCGCCCGCGGGCGGCTTCTTCGAGTCAGAGTCCGAGGGCACGTTAACTAATCATGCCCGAAAACACCCGCGCGACCAGATTCTCGGCGACCTGGTGGCGGTAGATCGCCGTCGAACGAACGTCATCGATCGGTGTGATCGCGGTCCGCATCGCCGCGCGCGCGGCCTCGGCGGCTTTCGCAGGCGACAGACCGCGCACCGCTTGTTCGACCGCCGTCACACGGATCGGGCGATTCGCGACCGCACCGAGCGCCACGCGCGCCGCGCTGATCACGCCGCCATCGAGCGTGACCGCCGCGGCGCCCATCACCTTCGAGATCGATTGCGCGCGCCGAGTCCCGACCTTGCGCCAGGTCGTGTGGGTGTTCGCGCTCGGCGCGGCGAGATGTGCCGCGATGATCAACTCGTCGGCGGCGAGCAGCGTCGTGCGATAGCCGGTGCACCAGTCGCGATACGGCACGCGCCGGCTGCCGCGAACCGAGGCGACCTCGAGCTCGGCGTCGAGTGCGAGCAGTACCGGCAAGCTATCGCCGACCGGCGACGACGTCCCGACGTTGCCGCCGAGCGTGCCGCGCGCCTGGATCTGCAGCGCGCCGATCTCGCGTGCCGCGAGCGCGAGCGGCGTCCACGTCTTCTGGATCGCGGCGTGGCGCTCGACCTCGTGCCACGTCGTGCCCGCGCCGATCGCGACGCTACCCTCCGCGACCCGAATAAAACACAGTGGCTGCAGCCGCCACAGATCGAGGATTCCCGGTGGCTCGGGCTTGTGGTTCGCGTTGACCATCAGGTCGGTACCGCCGGCGAGCATCATCCAATCGGGATGCGCCGCGCGCGTCGCGAGCGCCTCTTCGAGATCGCGAGGCCGCAGATAGGTCATCGCGACGCTCCGACTTCGCGCGCCGCCGCGATCACGGCGTCGACGATCAATTGATAGCCGGTGCACCGGCAGATGTTGCCGGCGAGCAACTCGCGAACCGTCGCACGTGCGGAGGCTTCGTCGCGATTCGCGATCAGGCCACGGTCGACGATGTGCGTCGCACACACCGCGATGCCCGGCGTACAGATTCCGCATTGCGCACCACCGCATGCGACGAGCGCACGCTGTACCGCATGCAGCACGTCACCGCGGGCGAGTCCTTCGACCGTGGTGACCACGCGCCCGCCGCATTGCCCGGCCGCGACGAGGCACGAGTTGACGACTTCACCATCGAGCATCACCGTGCACGCGCCGCACTCGCCTTCGCCGCAGCCTTCCTTCGTGCCGGTCAGCCGCAGATCCTCGCGCAGCACGTCGAGGAGCCGCTTCCACGGCGAGCACTCCACCGTGCGCGGCGCGCCATTGACCTCGAGCGCGATCTTCACGAGGCGCTCCATTTGTCCCGGCTCCGAGCGATCACCTCGGGCATGATCGGGAGCTCGTCGAACGCGCAGCCGAGCGCGTCTTCGATCGCATTCGCGACCGCGGCCGCGGGACCATCCATCGGAATCTCGCCGACGCCCTTCGCGCCGCTCGGGCCGAACGGATACGGAACCTCGATGAGGATCGTCTCGAGCTCGGGCGCGTCGGCGAACGTCGGCACGATGCAGTTCGTCATGTTCGCGTTCGCGACCTTGCCGTCCTTGTACACGACATTCTCGAGCAGCGCCCAGCCGAGTGCCTGCAGCGTGCCGCCCTCGATCTGGCCCTTCACGATCGCCGGGTTGATCGCCTTGCCGACATCGATCGCCTGCACGCAGCGATCGACATGCGCCTCGTACGTATCGAGATCGACGGTGACATCGACGAGGCACGCGGCCCAGCCGTAGACCGGATAGGCCGCGCCCGTGTACGTCGCGTCGTCGAACGCGATCCCCGGAGGCGGCTCGTACTGGACGATCTCGGCGAGCTCGCCCTGCGGTCCGCGCGCCTTCGCGATCTCCGCGATCGATCGACCCGCCATGCCGTGCTCGGCGGCCCACGCCTCGAGCTTGCCGCGCAGGATCTTCGCGCCGCGCTCGATCACACCGCCGACGACCATGCACGTGCGGCTCGCGACCGTGGGTCCGCTATCCGGAACCTGCGCGGTCGATGGATCGACGACGTCGACGAGCGACGCATCGACACCGAGCGCACCGGCGGCGATCTGGACGAAGATCGTGATCGCGCCCTGCCCGATGTCGGTCGAGCTCGAGCGGACCTCGAACCGACCCGCCGTGGTCAGCGCGACCGCCGCGCGGCCGGCGAGCTTCTGCTCGCCCGAGCCGGTGAAGCCCGCGCCGTGGAAATAGAACACGATGCCGCGGCCGCGCCGTACCGGCGAGCCGTTGCGCGTGCCAGACGCGACCGGCGGCGGGCCCGCGACCCGCTCGATCGCCGCGAGCACCTCGTCGGTGCCGACCGAGAATCCGAGGACCTGACCGGTCGCGGTCGTATCGCCGCTGCGGAGCGCGAGGCGCTTGCGGAGATCGAGCGCATCTTCGTTCATCAAGTTCGCGAGCTTCTGGATCTGCCGCTCGTACGCGAACGTCGTCTGCGGGGCACCGAACCCGCGGAACGCGCCGTGCGGCGGATAGTTCGTCGCGACCACGCGGCCGCGCACGCGCACGACCGGGCAGCGATACGGACCGGCCGCATGCAGCACACCGCGTGACAGCACGACCGGCGACAGCGTCAGGTACGCGCCGCCGTCCATCAGGACATCGACGTCGATCGCGACGATCTCACCGTTGGCATCGACCGCGAGCCGATGATGCACGCGCGACGGATGCCGCTTCGTGGTCGCGGCGATGTCCTCGTCGCGGTCGTAGACGATCTTCACCGCGCGCCCTGCCTGCTTCGCGAGCAGCGCGACGTGCGCGGCGAGCATCGACGGATATTCTTCCTTGCCGCCGAAGCCGCCGCCCGTCACGGACTGCGAGATCACGACGCCGTCGGGCCCGCAGTCGAGGAACGCCTTCATCGCCTTGTGCACGTAGTAGGGGCACTGCATCGAACCGACGATGTAGCAGCGACCGTCTCGCCACTCGGCCATCATCGCCTGCGGCTCGATGTACATCTGCTCCTGCGGCGACGTCAGGTACGTCCCTTCGATCACGTGCGCCGCGCCGGCGATCGCCGCCTCGAGCGCCGCGTCATCGCCGTGTCCCTTGCGCAGCAGGAACTGCTTGTAGACGTTGTCGGTGCCGTACAGGAGCTGCTTCTTCGCGAGTGACTCGTCGATCGTGAACACCGCCGGCAGTGCGCGAACTTTCGGCTTCACCGCGCGCGCGGCGGCGAACGCGAGCTCGCGCGTCGGTGCGGCGACCAGTGCGAGCGCTTCATCGACGTGCATGACCTGGCCGCCGATCGGAACGAGCGCGACCTGATCGTCTTCGATCAGCGCGATCACGTTGCGGCCGGTGATCTCTGCGGCCGTGACAAACACCACCCGCGACCAGTCGAACGTGGGATCGAGCTCGAAGCCTTCGAGCACGCCGTGCGCGATCTTGGAGCGCACCGTCGCGCCGTGCCAGGCGTTCGGTGCATCGAGGTCATCGAGATAGCGCGCGCGGCCCGTGACCTTCGCGATGCCATCGACGCGCGGCATCGAGGCGCCGACGGGCGGGGCAGGACGTTCCATCGGCGGATTAAATCACATCAGCGACGGTCTGGGCTCGTCTGACCTAGCGGCGATTCATGCGTGGTCTGACGAGCTTGCGGCGGGCTGGTGCCTGCAGGGTGACGACTTGCGGCTGATCCGAGATCGAGATGACGCCCGAGGCGCCCGCGATCACGTCCAAGGGGCTATTCGAAGCGAAGATGCCCGCGCGCACCGCGTCGTAGCCGCCCGGCACCTTCGCCATGTCGAGCTGCTCGAACGTCACGCTGTCGTCGCCGGCGATGTTGTAGAGGTCCTGGGGCACCGGCAACACCGGCAAGGCGAACCTCCCGGCCGCGTACGGCGCGACGACCCGCCACCGCCACACGAGGGAAGGGCTGAGCCTGGACACGTAGAGTCCCGCGGTCACGAAGTCCGGTTGCACGGCGCCGTTGACCTCGGTCCACACGCCGCTGTGCGTCGCTTTGTCGAACGTCGCGAAGGTGGCGAAATCGGGCACGAGATGCGCGCCAAAATCCGTCGTATACGTCGGCGAATAGGCTCCCCACTCGAATACGTCACGTACGCTCGTGATCGACGGCTGCTGGAAGCTCTCGACGATGTCGAGCGCCCCCGTGAAGCCCGGCATCGGTGCTTGCGTCGTCGCCGGATTACCACTGACGTTGAGCGCGAATCCAAATAACAGGCCTTTGGGCGAGGCGAGGTAGTCGCGGACACCGATGTTGTCGGTGCTGTCGGCAACGTTGTTCCACGTATAGTCGCGCGGCAGCGCGGAGACGTAGGTGGCGGCGGTGAGGTCGAGCGTCATGCCGTCCGTGACGGCCGTCGCCGGCTTGTAGATGTAGCGGACCGCCAGACCGTCCGTATCCGTGGTGACGAGCAGGAGGTCGGCCGTGCCCTGACAGTCGTACAGCGTGACCGTACCGGTCGTGGTGCTCGCCGAGCCGTTGGCCGGCGGCGGGATCGTGTCGCCGAACGCAGAGTCTGCGCAGCTCGCGTAGAGCTTGTAGCCGACGGCGGAAGGATTGACGTCGGCGGGAGCGATCACGGTGATCGTGATGCCGACCGAGCTGTCCTGGCGCAGCACGAGATGATCGCCCGGCTTCACGCCCGCGAACGTCTCGAGGATCGGTGGCGGCGAGCCGAATGCGATCGGTGGGAAAAACGGGTTGATGGCCGTCACGAAGCCACCCGGCGCGATCACGACGCTGGCGACGCCATTGGTGTCCGTCATCGTCGCGCTGACGAGCGAGGAGTCGACGTTTTGGAAGTAGACCGGGACTCCCACGATCGGCGTGCCCCGATCCGTGATCGTCAAGGTCACCGGCTGAGCGGCCGCATCCGGGCCCGCATCCGCGAGCCGTGGGCTATCCGGTGGCCCCGCGTCGGCGACGTGCCGCACCGGATCACTACCGCAACCAACCGCGACCACCAGAGCGACACAAGCAAAGACGCGCATGCGCCATGATTCGCACGCATGCGCGCCGAGGGGAAGCGCGACTTGCGCCGGTATCAATGTCGCGGCCGGACAGCCGCGGTACGCGCGGTGGTCAGCGGTTGCCCGATCTCGACATACGTCAGCGAGCCCGTCGCGACCCGACGCCATTGCAGCCGTACAAAATGACTGATCTGGTGGGCGAAGGCGCGATGGCAGACAGCGCGAGCGGTGGAGTCAGCTGACTGTTGCTGCAGTTGAAGATCGCCCGTGATCAACGCCGCGTCGAAGCCGTGAACAGGCTCGTCGAGACCATTCGGCCGGTCGGGGCGAGCGCGGTCGGATCGAGCAGCCGGAATGGCGCGGTGCGGATCGCGGCGAAGCCGCCGGGGATGCTCGCGTTCGTGAGGACGTACACGCTGACCTGATCGGAAGGACCCGCGTTGTAGTCGAACAGGTCGGTCGGCAGCGTCGGAAACCTCAACGCCGGGGCGGTGGCCCGCGCGGCGGCGATCGACCACAGCCACTGCTGACCGCCGCGCACTGTGTGGTACTGGCCCCAGACGACGTTCGGGGTGGCACCGCTCGACTCGGTCCACACGATCGCATGAGTCGCCGGCTCGAGCCGCGGCAGCGTCGTGTACTCGCCGAGCAGGACCGGTGCGAGATCGATCGCGTAGCTCGCCGAGCGCGGCGACCACTCCATGATCGACGCTTGGCTGGCGGCAGATGTGATCGGATAGAGATCGGTACGCGTGACGACGAGTACCCCTGCGGCTGCCGGCTCGGTCAGCGTCAGCGACGTCGACGAGCTCGCCGGCACGGCGTCGACAGCGAGGTACAGTGGACCGTGCGGGCCGACGAGCGATTGCGCGACCTGGATATTCGCCGCCGAGTTGGGCACTCCGGTGTAACTGATGCTCTCGGTGAGGTTCGGCCCGTACGTGTCGGACAGCATCACCGGGTGGTTCGCTGTCACGGCGACCGAAGGCGTGTACAGCGAAGCGAACACCATGTCGTTCATATCGAGCGCCGTCACGAGCAGGTCCGCGATGCCGTTGCATCCGGTGAGGATGGCGGTATTGGTCGTCCCGATCACCGCCTGATCGCCGCATGAGGTCCACAGGTGATAGGAGCTCGCGGTCGCCGCTGGGGGCACGCTGATCTCGAAAGAGATGGTGCCGTGCGGCGGCGGCGGCAGCAGATCGAGCCGTAGCTGATCCGAAGGTTGAACGTCGGTGAACGTGTCGAGCCGATCCGCGGCTCCCGGCGCCCTTGGCTCGATCACGGTGACAAAGCCGCCGGCCGCCAGCTCGGAAACGACTTCGCCGTGGACGTCGGTCACGAGGTGCGCGACCAGCGAGCTGTCCGCGTTCTGGTAGTAGACGTCGAGCTTGCTCGCGGGCTCACCTGCCACGGTCACCGTGAGGTGGACGCGCGAATCGACACCGTCGGCCGAAGCGTCGGGCTGCTGTCCGGAGCCGCCGCAGGCCATCACGAGAACCAGCGCAGCACGTGTGACCTGCACCGGCTTCATCATACGCGTTGCGGTAGGATGCGCGGGTGCGGACATCCTCACTCGGTGCGGAAACGGTTACCGCGATCGGTATGGGCGATGTCAGCCTGGCGCGCAGTGCGCTGCGCAACGTCGACCTCGGCGAGGTCACGCGTGCGCTTCACGGCGCACTCGGCGCGGGCTTCGATCTGATCGATGTCGCGGGCGATCAAGATTCCGAACGTCTCGTAGGCGATGCAGTGCGCGCGCTGCGGGTGCGCGATCGCGCGATCGTCGCGACGACCGTGCCGGCGCTCGTACATCGAGTCGGCGTGCCGACGCGCGACGTCTTGCCCGCGCGATTGCCGCTGGGCTACGTGACCGAGCGCATCGAGTCGACGCTGCGCGCGACGCGCTTCGAGGCGTTGCCACTGGCGCAGCTGCCGGTGCGCGGCGCGTGGCGAGGCTCGTCGGCGTGGCCGGAGCTGCAGGGCCTGTGCGCTCGTATGGTGCGCGAAGGAAAAGTGCTGCGCTGGGGCTTGATGATCGACGAGATCGAAGACGACACGATCGGGCTCGTCGAGGAAGGCTTCACCTCGCTGCAGCTCACGTTCAACCTGTGCGATCGCGCAGCCGAGCCTGTGATCGCGGCGGCGCAGAAGAAGCACATCGCGGTGCTCGCGCGCAGGCCGCTCGCCGGCGGTGCACTCGCGGGGACGATCGGACCCGGCATGAAGCTCGCGCGGATCGACGATCGTCGCGACCTCGATGACACGCAGCTCGAGCGGATCGCGGTCGGGGTCGCGAAGCTCGCCGCGTTCGTCAAGACGGTGCCCGCTGCTGCGCGATCCTGCGAGGCCGGCAAGCAGGCCCTCGAAGCCGCGCTGAAGCGCCGCCCCGAGAACATCGAGTGCGCGACGGTCGCGGAGCTCGCCCTGCGCTACGTCCTCGATCGCGGCGTGATCGCGCTCCCGCGCCTCCACCGCAACGATCGCGTCCCCGAGGCGATGCTCGCGGCGCTCTCGGAGCCGCTATCTATAGATCTACGGCGCCGCCTCGACACTGAACAGATATTCAGTTAGTGTCGGTTCGTGAAGTCGCGACCGACCGCGAATCCTCCGAATCGGTTCCACGACGCGATCGTCCGCTATGATGAAGGCGAAGGTCCGCCGGCGGCGCAAATCACGCTGATCGAAGATCAGTCGCGCTCGATCTTGTCGCACAACGACTCGCCCGACGTCGGCTTCAGCTGGAGCTGCAATCCGTACCGCGGATGCCAAAATGCGTGCGCCTATTGCTATGCCCGCCCCTCGCACGAATATCTCGATCTCGGTGCGGGCACCGACTTCGACACGAAGATCGTGATCAAGCCGAAGGCGGCGGAGCTGTTGCGCGAGGCGTTCGACAAGCCATCGTGGAAGGGCGAGCTCGTGATGTTCAGCGGCGTCACGGATTGCTATCAGGCGATCGAGGCGGAGCTGAAGCTGACGCGGCAGTGTCTCGAGGTCTGCCTCGAGTACAAGAATCCGGTTGCGGTGATCTCGAAGGGCGCACTGGTCGAGCGCGATATCGATCTGTTCACCGAGCTCGCGAAGGAAGTCGGGTTTCATCTGAGCGTGAGCCTCGCGTTCGTCGATGACGAGCTCGCGCGCAAGATCGAGCCGTGGGCGTCGTCGCCGAGCCGCCGGCTGAAGGTGATCGAGAAGATGGCGAAAGCCGGCGTGCCGGTCGGCGTGATGTGCGCGCCGGTGATGCCCGGCCTGAACGATGATCAGATGGTCCGCGTCCTCGAGAGCGCGCGCGATGCCGGCGCCACGAGTGCGGGTTGGGTACTGCTGCGGCTGCCGGGCGCCGTGAAGCAGGTCTTCGAGGAGCGCGTGCGCGTCGCGCTGCCGCTGGCCGCCGACAAGATCCTTCACAGGATTCGCGAGACGCGCGGCGGCCAGAAGCTCTACGATTCGCGGTTTCACACGCGCGGCCGTGGCGAGGGCGTCTACGCGCAGACGCTCGCACAGCTGTTCGACACGACGGTCAAGCGGCTGGGTCTCGATCGTCGCGACGACGAGCGCGACTTCGTGACGAAGTTCCAGCGCCCGCCGAAGAAGACCGCGCAGCTATCGTTGTTCTAACGACCGCTCCCGACCCCGTGGCCGCCTGTTCGCGCGATAGTTACGTGGGATGAAGAGGGTCTTCGAGGCGCTCGACGAGTTCTGGGTCGATCCCGAGCTTCATCGCCGAGGAGCGCCTGCGACCGCCGCGCAGATCGCGCACGCAGAGGCAACGCTCGGACGTGCTCTCCCGAGCGAGCTCGCCGAGCTCTATCGCTACGCGAACGGCTTTGCGTTGTATTGCGGCACCGACTCGCTCGGTCAACGCGGCTCATCCGCCTCCGGGGATTCCGCTGCATCACCATTTCGTCTGTTCGCGCTCGACCAGCTCCACACGTTCGCGTCGACGCTGCCCGCTGGCCACGCGGCGATCGCGGGCTGGACCGCACCGAAGCACCTCGCCGATGCAGCGTGGGCCGACTCGCCGGACCGGATCCGCGCGTTCGACCTGACGAACAGCGACTACGTGTCGTGGGTCGTGCTGCCGGATTCCTCGGTGCGCTGGATCGATGACTGGAGCGAGCGACCGCAAGTCCTCGCGACCTCGCTCGCCGCACTGCTCCACCGCGCCCTTCCACCGACGACGTTCGGCCGCAAAGATCTCCGCGCCGCGTTGCTCGACGCACCAAAGCAGGTGACCACGACGAGGCCGTATCGCGACGACCCGGGCAGTCCGGCACATGTCCGCGCCGGCGTCGCCATGCGGCACGAGGACTACGAGCCGGCGCTCGTGCTCGCGCGCGCCGGCCGGAAAGGCGACGCGGCTTTCCGCGCGCTGTGTGACGTGCTCGTCCTCGAGCTGCTCGCCAAGCTCGGCGATCTGCCGGAGCTCCGCCGCGAGACGACGCTGTTGCGCGAGACGTGGAGCGCGGGGACGCGCGGCTTCGTGCACCCGGATCTGTGGCGGCGCGTCGACGAAGTCGTCACGGCGCGGATTCCAGAACATCCGGATCTGCCGTGGATCCGGACCGAGCACGCGGCATCCAACACGGGCGACTTCATGTAGCGAGCGCGTGGCACGAGGCGCGCCGATCGATTTCTGTTGCGCGCAGGCGCGCAGGCCGTAGTGTGAATTCCATGGAGGTCTTCATGCGAATTCAGTTGAAGCAATACACCGAGCCCATCTTCTCTCGCCTCGCCGAATACCGCTCGCAGCTGGTCAAGCACCCACTGCTCACCGCGGCACAGGAAGGCGAGCTCTCGACGACGATCCTGCACGAGTTTGCGTTCTTTCAGTATTCCGACAGCATCCTGTGGATTCCGATGCTGGCGCAGATGAAGTCGAAGACCGAAAGGTCGCGACGCCTGCGCAAAGCCATCGAGGACAACATCGCGCACGAGGCCGGCATCGGCAGTGTGTCGCACGTGACACTCGCGATCGCGCTGATGCGCAGCCTCGGCATCACCGCGCTCACTCCTTTCGCGACCGAGACATTCCGCACGTCGGCGACGCTGTGGTTGTCCGACGAGTTCGACAACCAGACCGAGCCGGAGATCGCCGGCTGGCTGCTGACCGCAGAGACGCTCGTACCGCTCATGTTCGCCGCCGTGGAGCCCTCGTTCGCGAGGCTCGGCGCGGACACGCTGTATTTTCGCGAGCACGTCTCGATCGACAGCGACGAGCACGCCTCGTGGATGTCCGAAGCCGTCGAAGACGTCGTCGAGATCTACGGGCCTGACTGCGTCTCGCAGATCACCGCCGGCATGGCCGATGCGTGGCAGGAGACGCTCGAGGTTCCCGATGCGCTCTGGAGGCGGCAATGCGCCTCGCTCTAACGTTCAATCGCAAGCGCGATGATCGCGAAGCGGACGCCGAGCTCGACACGCTCGAGACCGTGCATACCCTCGCGAGTACGATCGCGAGCCTCGGCCACACCGTCATGCCGATCGAGGTCTCCGGTTCGATCGAGGCCCTCGTTCGTACGCTGCGGCGAACAGCGCCTGACCTCGTGTTCAACATCGCCGAGGGCACACACGGCCGATTTCGGGAGGCGTTCTATCCGGCGCTGTTCGAGCAGCTCGGCCTAGCGCACACCGGCAGCGATGCCTGCGTGCTCGCGGTCTGTCTCGACAAGGCGCTCGCGAAGCGCATCGTCTCGTCAGCGGGTGTCGCCGTCCCGCGCGATCACGTGCTGCGTGCGCCGATCGCGGATCTCGAGCTCACGTTCCCCGTGATCGTGAAGCCGAACTACGAAGGCTCGAGCAAGGGCATCACGCAAGCGAGCGTGGTGACGGAGCGAGCACAGCTCCGGTCGACGATCGAACGGCTACTCGCAACCTATCCGAGCGGCCTGTTGGTCGAGGAGCTGATCGACGGCGACGATGTCTCGGTCGCGTTTGTCGCCGGGCTCGGTGTCCTGCCGCCGGTTCGCTACCTCTACGAGCCAACCGGGCCGCATCGGATCCTCGATTTCGAGCTCAAGCACGGCGTTCACCGCGTTCGTCTGGAGGTGCCGGCTACGCTCGATGCAGCGACCACCGCCTCTGTCACCGACGCGGCGACGCGCGCATTCGATGTGCTCGGCGTCACCGGGTTTGGACGAGCCGACTTCCGGATCACGCCGGGCGGTGAGGTCAGGTTCCTCGAGATGAACCCGCTGCCGTCGCTCGCGTCGCGAGATGCCGAGCTGTTTGTTTCGGCGGCCGAGCGCGGTGTGAACCCAGGCGACATGCTCGCGGCGATCATCGCTTCGGGAAAGGCGCGGCGAGCTAGGTCGCGAGCACCCACGCGAGCCCGGCGAGCGCGAGCAGCATGATCGCGAGCGCCCCGTAGAACACGAGTGCGTTCGGCCGAGCCGCCGGAGGCATCGCTGCGGGCGGACCCGCACTCGATTCACGTCGAACGCGTTCCGCGTGCACGCGCGATTCCCCTCGGAGGTGACGCTCCGCGGGGTCCCGAAATCGGATCCGCGTCTTGCCGAGCTCGATCAGCGCACCGTCATGAACGAGCGCGTCACGCACGGACGCGCCGTCGAGCTTGATGCCGTTCTTCGACTCGAGATCGATGATCCGGACACCATCCCAGCCGCGGCGGATCTCGGCGTGCGCCTTGGACAGATCGCTATCGAGGATCACCCAGGTCGCTTCATCGCCTCGGCCGATCACGAGCACCGACTCCGGTGGCGCGAGCACGCGCTTGGCACCGATCACGGGCCCGTGCTCGACCTCGAGGGTCGGCGCGGCGCCCGCTCCGAGCATGCTGCGCACGAGCTCGCGCGCGAGACTCTCGGTCCGCTGCGGCGGCGTCGCGGCGGCACCGGCGGGCGCCGGCGCAACGTGCACGCGGTACGTGCCGATCTCGAGTGTCACGCCGGCTCCGATCGGACCGCCGACCCCTTGCACGCCGTCGACGTTCGCGGCTCCGGCCCACGCGCCCGCCTCGATCCGGACTTGCTCGGCCTTCGCGGCGCTCGCCGGAAGTCGGATCCGCGCACCGGGGCCACTGCCGATCACGACGACGCGGTCATCGAGATCGATCGCAGGCAGCGCCGCCTGATCCGCTTCGCGTACTTCGAACCGCAGCAACGATTATCTCGAGCCCTCCTGCGCTCGCGCGCGGGTCTCCTCCGCTTTGTACTGGTAGTAGCGCTCGAGGACCATCTTCAAGTATTGCCGCGTGTACGCGTACGGCGGCACGGTGTAGCCGTACTTCGCAAGCGAGCCGAGGCCGGCGTGATAGCCCGCGATCGTCAGGACCAGATCGCCGTCGACGCGGTTCGCGAGCCAGCGCAGGAGGCGCGTGCCGGTCATGATGTTCTCGCGCGGCTCGAAGATATCGCCTTGCGAGCCCATGTCGATGTAGACATCGGGGTGGACTTGCATCAGCCCCTTGCAGTCCATCGAGGACACGACGTGTGGATCGTAGTCGCTCTCGACCTTGATCACGGCACGGATCAGCGGCACCGGGATCCGATATAGCTGCGAAGCCTCGTTGATGTATTGGTCGTAGCGATGAAAGCGCTCGGGTGACGTGTCGTGCGACGAGATCTTGTCGCAACGATCGCAGCTGCCGCGCTGCGCCGCCGCTTTCGAGCCATGCGGTGCCTCGCTGTCGAGGACCTTCTTCCACTTGCCGTTCGCCGGCTTCATGTTCGTGAAGTGCGCGACGCCTTCGCCGTCGACCCACGAATACACGTCGGCGCGAGCGAGGGCTCCCCAGCCCAACACGAGCGCGACGACAAGCCCGGTCGACTTCACGCCGAAATCGTACCGTGCTTACGCGGCCGGGGCAAAACCCAAGTTCGTGCTCCTGCCGTCGCCCACGTTCATTTCTGGATCGCCTTCATGCGCCAGAGCCCTTCCACGCCTGGACCTTCGCTCCGACAGCGGCGTTGCCTGATCAGAGACCGTGCGCGAGCACCGTGAACGCGTCGCCGCTATCGGGCGTCGAGTTGTTGTTCTGGTCGGTCCAGCCGAACACGTACCAGCTATCGGGGTAGCTCATCTTGTTCGGCAACAGGACGTTCGCGTAGTACCAGGCCGCGGCGAGCGTGCCCTTGCCACCGGAGCACGCTCCGTAACCGACGAGCGAGAGCGTGCCGCTCATCGGATCGGTCACGAGCTCGGTGAGGAACTGGTCCTTGTGTGCCGAGCACTGGCTGCCCGGCATCGTCGCGACGGCCGTGTTCGTGCCACGCGCGCGCCAGTAGAAGTTGATGCCATCGGGCGCATCGAAATAGATCTTCGTGATGTCCTGCGTCCGCTCGAGCCACTTGAGCGGCATGTTCGGAAACGGTCCGCCACCGAGCACGTAGGTCACGCCGCTGCCGGCGAGCGGCTGACCGGTCGTCTGGTCGACGAGCATCGGATCGGTCTGGTCTGCGGTGTGGACCATGACGTCCGGCGGGCAGTTCGCCGTGATCGTCGACGCCATCAGATCGGCCGCGGTGTTGTCGGAGGTGTGGCCGTCGTGGATCACGTAGACCGTCTTGTTGGCGCAGAAGTTTGGGTACGTCGGCGTGTTGCACTGCGAGCCGTCGCAAAAGTCGCCGCTGGCGCAAGCGTTGCCGCACGCGCCGCAGTCGGTGAGGGTGTCGAGTGCCTGGCATCCGCCCTCGCAGCAGCCCTGCCCGGTTCCACACGTCACGCCGCACGCGCCGCAGCTCGCCGGGTTGCTGGTCGTGTCGACGCACTGATGGTCGCAGCAGCCCTGCCCTGCGCCGCAGTCGGCCTCGGCCTCGCAGCCCGCGACGCAGACGCCTTGCTCGGTGCAGTAGTTACCCGACGAGCACCCACTCGAGTCCACGCACTGGACGCAGGTAGCGGTTGGAATGTTGAGGACCGTCCCGGCGGGACAGTCACTACCGGCATTATTGTTGGCGCAAGCTGCAAAGCCGGCGAGCGCGACGAGGAGGGCAAGGATTCGCATGGCGATGCGCCTCCGATGAGCAAATCGCGGGCCACTAGCAACCGTCGATTTCTCCAGGCAAACGGCCTCGCTCGCCGAGTCACCGGCAACTTGCGTCGCCGCCTCCGGCAACCGCCATCGCGCACGGTCGTGCGCACCACTGCTCATCCGCATGTGCAGCCGAGCACCCCGCGACTCGCCACTCTAGAACACCTGCCGGCTCACGAGGTTCTTTGCGAGAGCACCTGGGCGCGCGTCTCGATGGCGTTGATCGACTCGACAGATCGCGAGCTCGACGACCTTGGCTTGGAACGGGAACGCTTGGTCACGAGGAACCGCTATGCTCCCTCTCCACATGCGGCGCTGGTTCGTGCTGGTAGCGATGCTCGGCGCTCGTGTCGCGCACGCGCAGGATCCGTTCGAGATCCAGGTCTACGACGCCGAAACCGCGGCGCGCGGCGAGCCCGGGATCGAGATCCATCTCAATCAACATCGGATCGATGCCGCACCGGATCAAACGCACATGACGTTCGAGCCGCACTATGGCCTTACGAGCTGGGCGGAGCTCGGTGGATATCTCCAGACGTCGCTCGACACCACCGGCGACCTCGCTTACGCGGGCGTCAAGCTGCGGCTCAAGCTGCGCTGGCCACGACGGCTCGCGAACGACCGGATCGGCCTCGCGATCAACGGCGAGCTCGCGACGATTCCGGCGCGCTTCGAGATCAACCGGTGGGGCAGCGAGGTCCGCCCCATCATCGACCTCGCGATCGGTCGTCTGTACGTGGCGGCCAATCCGATCATCGCGATCGATCTGCGAGGCGACGTCGCGGGCCATCCGTTGATCGAGCCCGCGCTGAAGGTCGCCATCCATGCGACCGACGCGGTCTCCTTGGGGGTGGAAACCTACGGCGCATTCGGCCCGATCGACGATCTCGGAAGCGAGCACGTGACGTCGGCGCTTGCCGTGCTCGATGTGATCGGCAGCTGGTGGGATCTCGATCTCGGTGCAGGCTACAGCTGGAGCACGCCTGATCACACGATGATCAAGCTGATCGTCGGTATCCATCCGCGACGCCGCGAGCTGAAGTAGCCGTGGCCTGTCCCGTGACGACGCTCGTGTGCGCGCACCATAGCTCCGCGATCCATCGCACCGCTCCCGTCGGCGTGTGGCACACCCGAAGCTCGGGACCGGGATCGTCGTCGGCGGAAGCCGCGGGCAAGCTGCAGCTCGACGTCGGCCCCCCGGAATCAAGGCGATCGCCGCTCGCTTCGTGACGGATCTGTAGCCCTGGCAAAGCGGGATGCGCTGAGCCAAGCTAAGCGACCATGCAGACGCGCCGTTGCGGATTGATGCTGCTCGTTCTCCTGACCACGAGCATCGCGGGCGCGCAATCGTCACCGAGCGCCGCCGGCGCACCTTCGCCGCCGAGCGCAACGACCGTGCTCTCGAATGTCGAGACGTTCTACGCGAAGCCGAGTCAGCTCACGGCGAAGTTTCGGCAGGTCGTCACCAACGCGACCTTCAACACGAGCCGCAACAGCGACGGCGCGCTCTGGGTCGCGAAACCGAACAGCTTCAGGTTCGAGTACGTCGCGACGAAGGGAAAGGTCACGAAGACCTTCATCTTCGACGGCTCCACGCTCTGGTACATCGACCACGGGAACAAGCAGATCTTTCAGAATCAAACGCAGGGGAGCGTCCTACCCGCGGCGATCTCGTTTCTGACCGGCGGCGCAGCGCTCGCTGCCGAGTTCAATGTGGCGATCGACAACGCCGGCACCTACGGCGGCAAGAATGCCACCGTGCTCGAGCTGACGCCGAAGCAACCGAGCGCGCAGTACAAGCAACTATTCTTCGTCGTCGACGCGAGCGACTGGCACATTCGAGAATCGATCGTCGTCGCTTCCAACGGCGACACGAACGCGTTCCAGTTCTTCACACCGAATCTCAAGCCCGCGCTCCAGAGCTCGCTCTTCAAGTTCAACCCAGCGAGCCTGCCGACCTACAAGCTCGTCGCCGTCCAGCACGCATCCGCCGCCGGTACGGGCTCGGCGAGCACCGCGTCTGGCTCGGCGAGTGGGGTTTCAGCCGCACCGAGTAACCCAAGGCCGTGATCAGCTGTCACGCGCACGAGCCGATCGAGCGCGGCGAGGGGTAAGTCGCCGGGCAAGGATGCGCGGATCGCTCCGAGTTGACCTTCGGCATCGCCTCGACGCTCAGCTCCCAAGGTTCTTCTGAACCACCGGTGCGTGTTTCCTACGCGTCGGATGGCCGCGGGGCGGGATCCGCGTTCGCGTTCGACACGGTCGGGACGATCACGCTGCAGCTCGCCACACGCTGCGACGATCGCACCACTCTGTGGCGGGACGCAGGGCACAGGTCAAGTCCGAAATTTTGTGTGAATGCGTGAACGGTGATCATCGCGAGTCGCTGGCTGGCGGTCACACCGCGGCAGCGTAGTGGTCGTCGAGCAGATTCATGTCGAGGTAGATGCGGTCGCGCTTGGAATCCAGCTGGAGGCACGGAGCTCGACCGAGCCGAGGCGATCACGGCTTGCACGCGCCTTGCGTGGCGAACGCCGCATACGCCGCCGCGGCGGACACATGCATGGCTCGGGCATCGTCATCGGCGACGGCGGCAGCATCGCGGTACATCCGACCGAACCGGGCGACGGCGGATGTGGTCAGCTTCCGATCGAGTACGAGCTGATGCTTCGAGACCCGGTAGACGAGCGGCAGCGCGAGGCTCTCCCATTCGCTGTCGCCGATGGCGAGCGTCGACCACAGGAAAAACGCTCCACCGTCGAGCACGTGCCACACGCCCAGGCTCTTGCGGGCAGCGCCCGGCAGGTTGCGCCACCAGGTCGTCGACGTCTGCATGCACGCGCCGAGTTGGTGGCCACCGTTCACGACGCGGACGTCGATGCTCCAGTAGCGCCCGCTGCCGTGAGGGCCGTCGCTGCGCACGGTCGCGCGATCGCCGGAAAGCGTACCGGTCTCGACCGTCGGCGCGTCAGTGGCGCTGCCCCCAGCAGCGTCGCCTTCGCGACCAGTGGTGTCCGCCGCGTCGGTGCACCGCTGGCCGTCCGCATCGACCGGCGGGCTCGCCAGCTTGATCGGATGGGCGCTGGCCTCGGCGACTTCGTGGTCGAGTCGCGCGAGCACGTGCGCGCAATCGGTGTCCGCGTGGGCCACGCGGCCGAGCGCGACGACAGCGAGGACGAACGCGACCCGCATGGCAGGAGCATGACATGCCGTTTCGGCGAACGCGCCGATCAAGTCCTCCACTTGTGTAATTGCCTGAGCGGGCATCATCGTGATGGGCTGGTTGGTCACGCCGCGGCGGCGTAATGGTCGTCGAGCAGGGACATGTCGAGGTAGATGCGGTCGCGCCAGATGGTCGTGGTCTGCAACGCGACGGCGGTGATGAGCCGCAGCGCGCTCGCGCGATCGGGAAACGCGCCGATGGCGCGGGTACGGCGCTTAATCTCGCCGTGGAGGCGTTCGAGTCCGTTCGTCGAGCGGATGCGCATCCAGTGCTCCTCGGGAAATGCGAAGTACGTGGTCGCGTCGACGAAGCCGCGTTCGAGACACGCGACCGCCTCGGGAAATTGCTTTGCGAACCGCAGCCGGAAGCGACCCAGGGCACATTCGGGAGGGTCTAGGCAACTCGGCTGTGATCCTGTTGCCGCCGTCTATCCACGGCGACCAATCGCTCCCAAGACTTCGAGGCTGTCTCCGTAATAGTCATCGAGCGCGCGGTGATCGCTATCGAGCTCACTGAGATAGCCCACGAGATCATTGAATGGAACCGGCCGCCCATCCCATCCGGGCTCGTTCGTTTCGGCGGTGATCTCGAGATTCTGATTCGCGATCGTAATCGCCTCCCATCCCAGGTGCGCATTCGGCCGGGGTGGCGGAACCTCGTCGACGCGCCGGCCTCGCGGATCGAAGAACATCGGCTCACCGGAAGTCACGTCGAACTCGATTCGATACTTGTATTCGTGCAGGTAACGATGGTGATGACTACACAGGATCACGAGATTCGATAATGCAGTATCGCCACCATCGGCCCAATGAACAACGTGATGTCCTTCGACATAGAGCCGATTGTCGCAACCGGGAAACCTGCACGTCCGGTCACGCTTGATCAGCGCTCGCTTGATCGCAGCCGGAATCGCCCGTGCTCGACGGCCGATCGACAGCGCTTGCCCCAGTTCGTCCTCGATCATCCAGACAATGCCGGCATCGCACGCCAACCGGCGCCCGGTGTCCCCATGAATGCAATCACCATCGGGCAGGCATCCGATACTCTCGATGCTCGGCGCGACTCCCTCTTTGAGCGCACTCGCCGGAATCGTGACGACAACCTCGATCGGATTGCAGTCCTGCGCTGCTCCGCACGCAAACCGCTGCATGATGTTCACGAGCGCATCGGCGCGATTGAACTTCGGTCGCGCGGCGGCGAGCTCATTCAATCTCTGCTCTCGCGCCCTCGCCTCTGCCACCACCTCCGGCATCACAGGGCCTACGTCGTCGTCGAAGTCATCGTGATCGGCGGCGGTTGCGACATCTACCGATCGGCTGACCTCAACATCATCGGCGTCGGTGACTCCCTGATCAGCTGCACAGATCACTTCGCAAGGTTCCGCGAGCAGGAGCGCTATGGACGTTCCCGCGGGAACGTCTCGTGAAGCGACCTCGCAACTCTCCGCGAGCAGAGGTCCGGACGTTCGCGCGCAAACGTCTTGTGAGGCAATCTCGCCGACCTCGCCCATCAACGACGCTTCACTCCTCAGATCTTCTGGGCTCACTCCACGAGCCATGTCCTTTGCGGCTCGATCGAGTGCAGCCCAAACGATCGCGGCTTCATCTGGATGCAAGACGGCCTCGATTCGCACCATGCCGTCCGCCTGTGTCCGACGACGAACGTACCGCCGCACCTCATCGTCCTCCGGCTTGTTCACCTCTCCATAGCGCTGCACCATCCGATATTTTTGGCAGACCTTCTCGAGCTGCTGTCCGGTGATCAGGAGCGCGTCACACAGCAGCAACCGCTCGTTCTTCTCGGTCGCGACGCGCGTCATCGCCCGGACCTTCGAGTACGAACAGCGGCCAATCCGCAATGCCTCATCGATCAGAGGCAGCGAACCGAGCGCCCTCGCGACACGCACGTGCTCGCGTGCCGTTCCGAGATCCCAGCCGATCCGCCAGGACATCCAATGCGCGCAGGTCTTCGCGCCCGCCTTGTAGTAGCCACCCTTCTCGTCGAACTCGCGAACGTCGGTCAGCAGGCGATGGGTTGCTGCATCCAGATGCGCCGCCGTCTCCGCGATTCGTTCACCCAAGAGCACGAGGTCTTCATCCATGAGAATTATGTATCACTGCACTCTGACATCTAGATTGCCACTCTGTAACCAGATCACAGTGCATCTTGATTGATGTATCCCCAATGCCACCTTTGCATTTCGCCTCGATCGCAGCGAAAGTGGCAGCGCCGATGTTGGTTCGCGAGCCCTTGCGCTGCTAGCGAATCGGTCGCGCATCAAAATGTGTCGGCAAGGCTGCGTCTTTGCGACGAGCCTCGCTGCTTATCTCAAGACTCGACCCATTCGTCCCCGGGCCAGAGCCGACGGAACCGCTACAACTTCGTGTTCGATTTGGCACGCGTCATCCAGTGACGCTCAGTTCCGGAAGTCATCAGCGGCACGAGTATGTCGGCTTGCAGGCAGAGCCATCGACTAGAACCAGTCACCTATCGGGGACGCTGCCCCACAGTGACCTTGTGTAGCCTCGCTCGTCGGTGCCGTAGGGACCACACGCAGCCGTCGCAAGCAGATGCGACCCTGGTGCCATCAAGACGACAATCCTCATTAGTGGATAGCCACCCACACGCTCGTGGCGTCCGCCTTGGTGTGGTCCCGTCTTTGCGCTTCCGAACTGATCTCGATTCTCGACGCTGTCAGCGACTCGGAGCGTGCTTCCATCGACCGCGTAAAGCGCGAGATCACGCCAGCGGTCTTTGTCGGCGTTGGCGGTGGCCCACTGTTCACTCGAGCGCAGAAACAGCCATTCCATCGGCTCATCGCCAAGTCGGCCACGCGCCTGCGTGAGCGCACTCGATGCGACCGTGTGTATGCCGTCCAATGCCGGCAACGCCAGCTCCAATGTACGCGCGACCACTGTGATAGGTGCGTCGCGCAACAACGCCATTCCCAGCATCAGCCAAACCGTGCGCTCGCCAGGAAGTCGTCGACGGCGAACCGGGCCCTACCGGTCGCGTCCTCGACCCAAGCGGGATCAAGATGCCTGATCAGATTCGGAGACGCCTCCGGCGTGAATGCCGCGGTGAGCTCCAACGCTTCTGTGAATGTCTCGTCGAGGTCGCTCACGATCGACGCGGCATGATCCTCCGGATCGTCCGAAACCACCCTTCCGGACATCCTCTTGGCTTCCGGAACAACGTCAGCTGCTTGGCGCCGCTACAGCGAGCTAAGCGCACGAGCGGGGTCTCTCAAGCGAGATAAGGTGAGCAGGGCGCTCGTGCGAGCACCCACGTCCGAGTCAGTCACGAGCGAGAGACCCCGCCGTGCGTGTGCTCGCGGGCTCGCGCAGTAGATCCCCGAATTCCGGATTCCGGTCGAGGACATAGCCGGAACTGATCGGCATTGGATCTGGCTGCGTTGCAGAATTACGCGTGCGGCCACGGGCCTTAGACCTTCATGACAGCACGCGGCTCGCCGCTGGATTTCACGAGGTACTCCACGCGGGCCCGCGTCAAGCACGATGCAACGCACGCCGGCGCTCAGCGATCGCTCGGGCCTTAGCTTCGCGCGATCGCGGCCGTGGTCGCAGCGACCTGCGCGGGCACGTCGTCACGTTTCGTTACCGGCCTCATACAGTAGGCGGCCTCGCGAACCGAGGCGTTGCTCTCGAGCACGGCGCCGAGTGCGCCCCCGAGCGTTGCCAGCGAGCTCACGAGCCATGCGATTCGCAGGTACTCGATCGGCGTGGCCCGATGACCCAGCTCGTGTTGCAAGACGGCCTCGGGGATGAGAGCTCCGCCGAACACGTAATTGAAGCTCAGCAATGTGATGTACGACGTCACCACGCCGATCGCGACCGTCGACGAGGTTGCGAGATTGATCAGCACGACGCGTGTGCGCGCGTCGGGCGTCGGAGCGCGCTCCCACAAGCTGTGTGCAACCATGAGCGTGAACCCGATCGCAAAGAGGGAGCTGGTCGTGAGCAACACCATGCGCGTGGGATGCATCGCATTCGCGATCCGCCAGATCACCGGAGACGTCAGTCCGAACGCCGAGGTCCCGAGCGCAGCGACGAGCGAATGCGACAGCCCGATGATCAGCGCCCATGGGCGATTTCCCCGAATCGCACCGAGCAACAGGCGCAGGTTGCCGATCGCGGTTGCGGTCGCGAACGCAATCCTGCCTTGTGCCTCCTCGAACGGGCGGCCCACTGCTGACGAAATCTTTCCGAGATCCTCGATCCGATGTTGCTGGCTCCTGCGTTCCTTGGCGAGGTCGCCGTCTTCTCGATTTCGCAGCATCGCTTCGACGGTGAGAACAACCGCCTCGAGGAGACGGTGCCCGAGCCCGACCGCGCCTAGCGCCGGGACCGAGATGACCCCGACACCAAGGGCCGCGCTCGCCTCTGCGGTCACGGGACGACGCCCGACTCTCAGCGGACGCGCTGTGAGCACGACCGCGAGGTTCCAGCCTTCTTCGAGCATCCGGCGGCGCGCGAGCTGAACGAGGTCGGCGTCGGCGCCGCCGCCGGCGTACGGCTCCCTGCGAATCACGACCTTCCACGAGGTACCCGGGAACGTCTCGCGCAATACGCTTGGGAGCTGCTCGGGTAGATACCGCGCAAGCTTTTCTGGGAAGCCCGGACCGGCGATCAGACCGATGGCCATGCGCTGGTCTTCGGAGGATTTCGGCGAAGCAGCCGTTGTCCCGGGTGCCGGTGTCTGTGCGCCGACTGGCGGGTCCACCGGCATCCTGATGGTGGGTGCATCGCGCGTGCCTCGGGGTGCTCTCCTCAGAACTTGCGGGCGAGCCGCGTGGTCACGAGTCCGAAGCGCTGTTCGTGCGAACCTGATGCTTCACGTCGCGGCGAACGTGGGCGTTCATGCCACCGGTGAGTCCACTCGCCATCGAAGATGTCACCGCGCCGGTGCGCGCGGAAAGCGGCCTTGCGACCGCCTCGAGAGGCTGCTTCTCGGCATTGACGCCCCAGATGAACTCCACGAGCCCGCCAACGACCATCAGCAGAGCGGCGACGGAGTAGCCGATGAAGACGCGGTGACGGCTCTCGCCGTTGCCGATCAGCGTCGCGAATAGCCAGGGCGCGACGACGCCGCCGGTGAGGGTGGCGATCGCATAGAAGAACGAGATCGCCTGGGCGCGGATCTCGATCGGGAAGACCTCGCTGACGGTGAGATATCCCGAAGACGCCGCCGCGGAAGCGAAGAAGAACACCGCGCACCAGAGAACCGTCTGCATCGTGGCGGTGAGCACTCCTTGGTTGAACAACCACGCGGTGACGAAGAGCAGCACACCCGCGACGCAGTAGCTGCCACCGACCATGACGCGCCGCCCGATCTCGTCGAAGTAACGGCCGAGCAGGATCGGTCCCAACAGGTTGCCGATCGCGAACGGGAAGATGAAGTACGACACCGCGCTGCCGTGAATTCCGTAGAACTGGCCGAGGATCAGCGCATACGTGAAGAAGATGGCGTTGTAGAGGAACGCCTGGGTCACCATCAACGTGAACCCGACGAACGAGCGTCTGCGATAGTCGCGCAACAGGATCCGAAACAAGTCACGGTAGGTCAGCTCGACCCTTTCGGTGAGCTCGATCGCGCGGTCCTCGTCAACCGGCTCGAGCTGATAGCCCTTGTCCTCGAGCTCTTTCTCGATCTCGCTCACGACCTGTTCGGCTTCCTGCGGCCGACCGTGCGTGAGCAACCATCGCGGGCTCTCCGGGATGTGGCGCCGCAGCGGCCAGATCAAGAGCCCGATCACGGGACCGATCAGGAGCGCGAGTCGCCATCCCAGATCGATCCCGAACAGCCGCTCGTTGAGGAAGAGGAAGTTCGCTGCCGCGCCGATCATCGCCCCGAGCCAATACGTGCCGTTCACGGCGAGATCGGTCCGACCGCGGTAGGACGCCGGGATCAGCTCGTCGATCGCCGAGTTGATCGCCGAGTACTCGCCACCAATGCCTGCGCCCGCGATGAACCGCGTGGCCGCGAAGAAGATGAAGCTCGGCGATATCGCCGTGAGCGCGTTTCCCAGCAAGTAGATGCCGAGCGTGACGATGAACAGCTTCCTTCGGCCGAGCTTGTCCGCCAGCCGACCGAAGATCAGCGCGCCCGCGACCTCGCCGAACAGATAGAGGCTCGCGCCAAGCCCGACCTGGGACGACGAGAGCGCGAGCGTGCCATGCTCGCGAAGCCGATCCGCGATCGAACCGGCGATCGTGATCTCGAGGCCATCGAGCATCCACGTGATGCCAAGGGCGATGATGACCCTCCAGTGGAACGGGCTCCATGGAAGCCGATCCAGGCGAGCCGGTACGGTGCTACGGACCGGGGCAGCCGCAGGAGACGCTCCAGCGTGATCGTTCATGGTGAAATTCCTTGCGACAGAAATCAGACCGCAGGCGTGCTCGTCACGGCCTTCGGTCGTACTTGACCATTGAGTGATCTGCTCGCACGGACTCGGAGCGCGACTCCGTCGAAAATGAAGCGCGTCTCGCCGAAGAAGATCAATGTCGTTCGGTGATCTTGCGCGAGCGAAAATTTCGCGAAGCTCCACGGCGCGCGGCGATTTCCGATCGAGCGCCAGCTCACCAAGGATCTGGATGGCCGCGTCCTCCGGTCGAGCACGACCGCGTTGTCTGACGAGCTCGAACCCGCGGACTTGCCCGCCCCGGAGTCGGTCCTAGCTCGCGGGAAGCAGCTTCGTGAACGCTTCTTTATCGAGTGCCTTCTCGAGCGCGTCGTGCGGTTTGACGACGCCTTCGCGAACGAGCTTCTCGAGAGAGGCGTCCATGGTCTGCATGCCGTCGGCGGAGCCTGACTGGATGAAGCTGCTGATCTGCTGCGTCTTGCCCTCGCGGATGAGCGATGCGAGCGCGAGGTTGCCGAGCAGGATCTCGTGTGCGGCGACGCGGCCTTTGCCGTCGGCTTTCGGAAGCAGTTGCTGCGCGACGACACCGGCGAGCGAATCTGCCAGCAGGCCGCGGATCTGCGGTTGCTGCTCCGACGGAAACGCGTTGACGTAACGGTCGATCGTCGCGCCGGCGGAGTTCGTGTGCACGGTCGCGTAGATCAAGATGCCGAAGCTCGCGAGCTGCAGCGCCGCCTTCATCGTCTCGGCACCACGGAGCTCGCCGACGAGAATGACGTCGGCGTTCTCGCGGCCGGCGCTGCGAATCGCGTCGAGGAACGTCGGCACGTGCTCGCCGACTTCCTTGTGCGTGACGAGGCAACGCCGGGGTGCATGAACGAACTCGACGGGATCCTCGATCGTGAGGATGTGACCGGCGCGCGTGCGGTTGATGTGATCGATCATCGCTGCGAGCGTGGTCGACTTGCCGCTACCGGTCGGTCCGGTGACGAGCACGAGGCCCGCGCGCAGATCGGTGAGCTTGCGAATGCCGGCTGGTACGCCGAGCTCGTCGAGCGTCTTGATCGTCGTCGGGATCGCGCGAAACACCGCGCCGGTGCCGGTCAGCTTGCGGAGATAATTCGCGCGGAATCGCGCCTTGGTGCCGTGTGCGTGCGCGAAGTCGAGATCACCGGTGGTGGTGAACTGAGCCTCCTGCTCGGGCGAGAGCAGCGGCATCAGCATCTCCTCGATCTGTGCCGACGTGAGCTCTTGGTCGCCATCGGCGACGAGCTGACCGCGCACCCGCAACATCGGTGGATAACCCGGCGTCAGGTGGAGATCCGAGCCGCCGCGCTCGAGCAAGCGATCGAACAGACTCGTGATCGTCATCGGTCTTTCTTTCCGAACAGGCGGCCAAGCTGCACGCCCGCCGACGGCGGGATCACGGAGGCCGGTGGCGGCTTGAGCGTCGCGAGCATCTCTTTCTTGTTGTCGGTCGCTTCGAGCGCGGTCGCTTCCGTGATCTTGCCGGCGCGGAGCAGCTCGAGAAGCGAGTCGTCGAACCGCATCATGCCGAACGCACGTCCACGCTGCATCAGGTTCGGCAGCTGATACAGCTTGTCATCGCGAATCAGCGCGGCGAGAGGCAAGACACCGGTCAACAGCTCGACCGCGGCGACGACACTCTTGCCATCGGCTGCAGGCAGGAGGCGCTGCGCGACGATGCCTCGCAACGCACCGGCGATCGACGCGCGAACCTGCGAATGGTCCTCGGGTGGGAACATGTCGATCAAGCGATCGAGCGTCTTCGACGCGTTCGGCGTGCTCATCGTCGAGATCACGAGGTGGCCGGTCTCGGCCGCGGTGAGCGCGATCTCGACGGACTCGCGATCGCGGAGCTCGCCGATCACGATGACGTCGGGATCTTCGCGCAGCGAAGCCTTGAGCGCCGTGACGAAGCTCTTCGTGTGGCGCCCTGCTTCGCGTTGCGACACCACCGCGACCTTGCGGGGATGCACGATCTCGATCGGATCCTCGATCGTGAGGATGTGATAGGGCTTGGTCGAGTTGATCGCGTCGACGAGGGCCGCGAGCGTCGTCGTCTTACCGTGACCGCTTGGACCCGCGATCACGACGAAGCCCTGGTGGTGCGCGATGACCTTCGCGAGGTCTTTCGGTAGCCCGAGCTGGTCGAGCGTTTTGGGCTCCGCGAGCGCGAGCCGGAACGTGCCTTTGAGGCCACGCTGATGACGGGAGATGTTCGCGCGCAGTCGCCCACCTCCGGGCGCGTCGATCGCGAGGTCGATATAACCCGCGCGTGCGAGCTGCGCTTCGTGCGCGGGCTCGAGCAGCGGCAACAAGAGCGACTCGGCGTCCGAGACGGACAACGGTTGGGAGCTCGAATCGAGAGCCTCGAGAGTACCGATCGTACGAATCGAGATCGGGCGACCGGACGAGATATGCAGATCGCTCGCACCTCGCTCTCGCGCCCTCGCGACGAGGGTCGAAAAATCGATCTCGTTCTCGATCGCCGGCATCGTCGTCGACTTCTTCGCGCGCCCCGAGCTGGACAGCTTCGGCATCCGGGTCGATTTCATGCCGCGCGCAGCCGTGGCGGGCCGGGTACGCGGAGCTGCCGAAGGTGCTTTCGTCCGCGGCGGTGCGGATGGCTCTTTCGTACGCGGCTGCACAGTCGCCGGCTTGGTGCGCGGATGGACCGTGGGGAGCTTCGTGCGCTTCCGTGGATCTGGTGCCGGAGTCTCCGTCGGCTCGAGCTCGAGCTCCATCACGTCGAGATCGAATGACACCTCGTCTCGTTTCGGGACAGGCGCTCGCTCGATGCGCAGGAGGAGGTCGTCGGCCTTGCGCGTGACCTGCGTGCGCAACCGGCGCCCGAACACAGCGACCTCGACCGGGGGCCGCGTCGCATCGCCATCGGGCAACAGCGCGAGGAGCGGAGTCCCTTTGAGGAGATTCAGGAGCTGGTCGCGCGTGATCGGTTTCGGCGTGAGGGACGCGTAACCGCCGTTCTGTCGAATCGCGATCTTTCTGCCTACTCCCAGGACAACCTCGGTCACGGTTTCCTGATCGAGATAGTCCAGGATCTGCTGCAACTGGGAACTCACCAAGAGACATCCTAACGCGGTATGGTGCGGTTCACATGAGCGAGGTCGTCGAGACCGACTACCTGGTGATCGGCTCTGGGATCGCGGGCCTCAACTTCGCCCTGCTCGCGGCCGAGCATGGCCGCGTTGTCGTGATCACGAAGAAGCATCCCGCCGATACGAACACGAACTGGGCGCAGGGTGGCGTCGCTGCCGTGCTCGCCTCGGACGACAGCTTCGAGCAGCATGTCTCCGATACCCTGACCGCGGGGGATGGCCTGTGCGATCGCAAGGTCGTCGAGCTGTGCGTCACCGAAGGTCCGGTCCAAGTCCAGCGGCTACTCGACATCGGGGTCCGGCTCGCGCGCGACGACAAGGGCCAGCTCGATCTCGGCCGCGAAGGCGCGCACACCCGCCACCGCGTCGTTCACTGGGAGGACGTCACCGGTCGCGAGATCCAGCGCGCGCTGCTCGCGGCGGTCGCGAAGCACCCGAACATCACGATCCTCGACGGGCATATCGCCGTCGATCTCTTGTCGATGGCGAAGTACGGCGGCGATCCCGCGTGCTTCGGTGCCTACGTGCTCGACGCTAATACCGGCCGCGTCTCGACGATCTGTGCCCGAGCCACCGTGCTCGCGACCGGCGGCACCGGCAAGGTCTACATCTATACGTCGAACCCGAACGTCGCGACGGGCGACGGCGTCGCGATGGCGTATCGCCTCGGCGCCGCGTGCGGCGACCTCGAGTTCGTCCAGTTTCATCCGACGGTGCTCTATCACCCGCACGCCGGTAGCTTCTTGATCTCCGAAGCGCTGCGCGGCGAAGGCGGCGTCCTCAAGCTCGCCACCGGCGAGACGTTCATGGAGAAGTACCATCCGATGAAGTCGCTCGCCTCGCGTGACATCGTCGCGCGTGCGATCGACAACGAGCTCAAGAAGTCGGGTGCGGACTGCGTGTTCCTCGACATGACGCACCTCGATCCCGCGTTCGTGCGTGGCCGGTTCCCGAACATCTACGAGCACTGTCTGTCGCTCGGCATCGACATGACGAAGCAGCCGATTCCGGTCGTTCCGGCGGCCCACTACATGTGTGGCGGGGTCAAGACCGACGAGCACGGCGCGACGACGGTCCGCGGCCTCTATGCAATCGGCGAGTGCGCGTTCACCGGCTTGCACGGTGCAAATCGCCTCGCTTCGAACTCGCTCCTCGAAGGCATGGTGTTCTCGACGCATGCGGCCGCGGCCGTCCGCGACTTGCCCAGGACGCGGCCTTCGCAAGTCGCGCCATGGTCGTACGGTGGAGCGACCGACTCGAACGACGCGATCGTCGTTTCGCTAAACTGGGACGAGATCCGCCGCTTCATGTGGTCGTACGTCGGCATCGTTCGTTCGGACAAGCGCATGGAGCGCGCCCGGCGCCGCATCGAGATCTTGCGCGACGAGATCCGCGAGTACTACATGGACTTCAAGATCACGAGCGACCTCGTGGAGCTGCGTAACCTCGCGCTGGTCGCTCACCTGATCATCGAGAGCGCCCGCCGCCGCAAGGAGTCGCGTGGACTACATTTCACGCTCGATTATCCGGACAAGCTGCCCGAAGCGCACCACTCCGAAATCCAACTGACCGACGGCCCCCGCAGCTAGGCCGATTCCCTTCACACAACACCGAGTCAACCGCCGTTCACAGAGGTCTGGCGAATGGCACGGGACTGCGCCTACTTGCGGCCCGCGAGGCCGGATCTACACCGCGGGCCGAACTGGCATTCAGCTCGCACTACGTCCGGACATCACTCTCGCTGCCGGATCTTGACGGACGGCCATGCAGCGCGGGGGGCCGCCGAGGCATTCTGCTTCGGCGGCTTTGTTTTTTTCGGTGCGCTCCCCATCGAGCAGCACCCCCATCGACCGACACCGCGCTACGCTTCCGTGCGTGAGAACCCTTGGCTCGCTCGCTCTCGTGCTCGCCGCGTGCGGCGGACCCGGCGGTCCATCCTCGCCGGCTTCCGATGGGGTGCGCCAGTACGTGAGGGCGCTGCGCTCGAATGACGCGCACGACGCATACGACTTGCTGTCGTCCGATGCTCGCAAGCAGCTCAGCTTTGACGAGTTCGCCCTGCAGTGGAAAACGACGCAGAGCGAGCGATCGTGGCAGGCCAAGGTCCTCGAAGACAACTTGAAGGGCAACCCGGACGTCGGCGAGCGTGCGCTGATCGCGTTCTCGGACGGCAAGCTCGTCCAGCTCGAGCGTGAAGGAAGAGCCTGGCGCCTGCAGTCCGAGCTCGTCTCGCGATCGCGCGCGAAGCGGCCGCGCGATGCGATCCGGCTGTTCGCAGATGCGGTCGGTGCGCGCGACATCGCCGGCGTGCTCGGCGTGCTGACGCAACGCCGCCGCGAAGGCCTGACCAAGCAGATCGAAGGCTTCATCGCGGGGCTCGGCAAGCGGATCAACGACAAGATCGAAGAGAACACCGACCGCGCGGAGCTACGGTGGGACGAGAACGGCATCCGCTACCGGATCGTGCTGCGCAAAGAGGACGACGAGTGGCGCGTCGACGACATCTATATTCGCGCCGCGCCGAAGGATGACGAAAGCGAGAGGAGCGGCAACGTCGAAGGCACGCTGCTCGAAGACTAGCGAGGGCTCGCAACGTCGACGTACGACGTTCAAGTTCAAGTTCAAGTTCAGGTCAACGTCAACGTTGGATCTCTTCGGCTAACGAGCGAGCACGCCGGCGTCGGTCCAGCGCAACACCACGTCGAGCGCACGCGCGCCGGGATTTTCGCCGCCGAAGAACGTCGTGAGCTCGTCGAGGGTCGTGCCGCGCTCCGCGGCACGGAGGCCCGCGGCCTCGTCGGCCTCGACGGTCCGATCGCGGACGGTGAGCCCCGCCGCGCGCCATACGAGCACGGTGCGAGGAAAATCGAGCTCGCGTGGACGCTCCGGCGGCCGGCCGGCATCGAGCGCGGTCCACAGCTCGTCGACCGCGGTCGTCAGATCGACGATCGCGTGCGCCGCGACCAGCCGCAGCGCTTGATCGGGCATCAGCGCTTCGCGGGTCAGCGCGAGCGCCGCGGGTGCGTGGAGGACGTCAACGTGGGCGCGATCGAGGGTCGCGAGCTCCGCATACCAGACCGGATAGTCCGGTGAGCCCGATAGAAATTCCGTGATCCGCATGCCAGCCTCGTGCATCGAACGATCCTGCTCGGGATCGCGCGCGAGATAGGCGCCGAGCACGAGGTCGAAGCCGCTGTCGCCGAGCGCAGCCGCGAGCTTTGGAAATCGCGCGCGCACAGCGCCGGTGAACCATTCGCGACTCGCGCTCGTGACATCGCGAGGCGGATTGCTCCCGCGAGCGAGCCTGCCAAACGCCCACGGCCGACGGGTGTTCGAGCTCATGCGCGGAGTACGCACGATCGCGAGATCGAGATCAACGGATCGCGACGGTTCTATCCATTGCACCGCCTGGCACTCGGATCTGCACGTGATGCGCAGCGGCGTCGAGCTGCCAACACCCGGTTGCACACGCGAACATGGCTGTGTCGCTGGCTACAGAGGGCAGATCCACTCCATCGAGCGAGACGGCGACGGGCGACGAGTACGGTGCCGGGAGTGATCGCGCGTCGAGATCGAACGTGATCGTCTTGTACTGCGTCCCCGTGCGGTAGGTGATCGGTCCCGTCCCACCGAAGGCATGGGTCCCGTCGTGCAGATCGGAACCTGATTCGAGGTCCTCTCCGAGGCCGGGCGTCACGATGAAGCGCAGCTCCGAACCGAACGCGGCATCTTCGTAAGACGTCACGCCCGGTGCCGTTGCCGGGAGCAGCGTGTCCGCCGCGCGCGCGAACATCGGAATGAGGGAGCCGGCGCGGTACCACATCGGGATCTGCGCGAGCGGCGCGGAAACGGTGATCGAGGTGTGGCCATCGCCTGTGATCCGCGCACCGGTCCACTTGTCGACCCAGGTCCCGGGCGGCAACACGACCTCGCGCGTCGTCGCACCGGCGGTCACGACGGGCGCCACGAGAATGTCGTGACCGAGCAGGAACATCATCGGATCGCAGTCGCACTCGTACGCGAACGCCGCCGGCTGGGTCACCAGCCCATCTTGCGCGAGCGTCCACAAATACGGATCGAGCAACATGTGGAGCTCCGCATACTGCTTGTAGATCGCGTCCGCTCCGGGCGTGAACAGCGTCGTGTCCCACGGATCGTGACTTGGACCGCCGCCGCCGAGCTGCATGATCGTGCCGAGCGCCGCGTACTCGGCCCACCGCAGGAGCACTTCCGTCGTCGGCGCGCCTTGATTCGGGCCATCGCGGAAGCCGCCGATATCGGAGCCGTAGAACGGATAGCCCGACACCGAGAGCGAGAGGCCGCGACTGATCGCCGAGGGCAACCCGCCGACGTTGCTCTTGCCCTTGCCGTTGTCGACGCCGTGGAGCGAAAAGTCGCTGTCGAGATCGCCCGGCCAGATCGCGGTGTTGAATTGCTGCTCGCCCCACGCGCCCGCGCGCGTCAACAAGAAGCCATCGCCTTGCGGCAACGCGCCGAGGTACGCCTGGTGATAGAGCCCGGCGTAGCGGTTGTGCATCACCGTGTTGTCGCCGGCATCGAGCAGCATCGTGACGATCGTGCCGCCGAGCTCCGGCACGATCTCCTCGCCGAAATCGAGCTTGAAGCCGCGCGCTCCGACATCGGTCACGCGCTTGATCCGGTCCTGCCACCACGGTACGGCGCCCGCGTGCGAGAAATCGACGAGCGCGCCGGGACCGTTCTGCCACGGATAGACGAGCGGCGACCCGCCATCGTCGGTGACGAGGAAGTGCTTGCTGCGCGCTTCGCTGAAGTCACCCGCGGTGATCCCACTCTGATCGACATACGGCGTCGACCAGAACACGACGTGAAACCCGCGAGCCTCGAGATCCGCGACGAGCTGCTGCGGTTGTGCGAACCGCGCTGGATCGATCTCGAACGTGTTGTAGCCGGTCTGCCACGGGTTATCGATCCACATCGTCGAGCCGGGGATGTGCCGCGTTCGCATCGCATCCGCGTCGCCGATCACCTGACTCGACGAATCCCACGTGTTGCGCCACTGCATCGGGGCGAACGCCCAGCGCGGTGGGATCGCCGGCCTGGCCGACAACCTCTGGTAGATGTCGACGAGCTGGCTCGGCGGAGCGAGGTTCGTCGCTCGATAGATGTAGACCTTGTACGTCCCGCGCGACGGCGCCGCGAACGTCGCGGTCACGCGGTCTGGCGTGGTCTTGCCGAGGTCCAACGCGCCGGGTCGATCGTCCGCGACGAACAAGCCGACACCTCGCCGCGGCCACAGCGCGAGCGGCACCGGAACATGCGTCTCGTTGAGCGAGGACTCCGATGTCGGATCGACGCGAAGCTGCATCTCGCGAACCGAACCGGCGACGTTCGGACTGACCGGCGCATCACCGGTGCCGAAGATCGGCTCGGTCGGATCGCGCGCGAGCGCGAGCTGCATCAACACTGCGCCGGCATGCTGACTCGCATCGATGTCGAGCTCCGCGCAGTCGAGGAGCGGCACGCTCGTGAGCCGCAACCGCGTCCCGTCGTCGAGCATGATCCAGTCGCCGTCGACGCTCACGGCGTGCGTTGGCGTCTCGAGCGTGCCCGGCGCCGTCGGATCGTAGTAGTGCGTGTCGTCGACGGAAGAGACCGTCGCGATCCCGAGGAAGTGCTCGATCGACATCGGCGCGCGTTGCTGCCCTTCGACCGTGATCGTCATCGTCCGCGTGTCGATCGTGACCGGTCCTGCGCTCAGCGTCGCCGGAACCGCGATGTGGCTGTTGTCACCGCAGGCCGCGAGCACTACCACGACGAGCGCGCGTAGCATTTAGCCCCGCTTGCGCCCGAAGAACGGCAATCGATGCCGCAACCCGAGCACGCGCTGCATCGTCCCGCCGATGTCGGCACGCGGCGTCGCCTCGAGGCGCGGCGTGAGCTCTTGCGGAATCTCGGCGAGCGGCGTCGCGCTCGACGGATCGCCGGTGCGTACGCCGAGGCCCATGCCCGAGCGCGCGTCGATCACGCTGCGCGCGAGCACGGTGTGCAGATCCTTGCGGAGCTGGACCTTCTTGAGCGTCGTTCCGATCTGGCGCGCCATCTCGCGCGTCGACGGAAACCTCGCATCGACGTTCGCCGAGAGTGCGCGCTGAATGATGGCGAGGAACGGCGGCGGCACGTCGGGCCGCAGTGGCCGCAGCGGCTGCACCATGCAGTCGCGCAGTCGCGTGTATGTCTCGTAGTCGGTCGAGCCGTCGAACAGCTTGCGGCCGGCGAGCGCTTCCCATAGCACCGAGCCGCACGCGAACTGATCGCTCTCGACCAGTGGACGCCCGCCGGCGACGATCTCCGGCGCGAGATAGGACATCTTGCCCTTCACGATGCCGGGCTCGGTCGTCTCCTGTGGGCGATCCATCGCGAGCGCGAGCCCGAAATCGACGAGCTTCACCATGCCGCGAGACGTGAGAAGCACGTTGTGCGGCGAGACATCACGATGGACGACAGGCGACGCCGTGCCGTCGGGTGCGGTCCGCTCGTGTGCCGCGGCGAGCCCGCGCAAGATCCCGACGCCGATCGCTGCAACCAGCTCCCACCGCGCCTGCTCGTTTCGCGCGACGTGCCAGCGGATCCAGGTGCCGAGATCGACCCCGTCGATCCACTCCATCACCATGTAGTAGTTGCCGCGGTCGTGGACGAAGTCGTGGACCTCAGCAACGTTCGGAGACTGCAGCATCGATCCGATGCGAGCTTCCTCGACGAACATCGCCACATAGGGGCTCTGGGTTGCGAGATTCTGGTGCATTTGCTTGATCGCGACGTCGCGAACAAAGCCCCAGTCGCCGCGAACGCGGCCATGCCACACATCGGCCATGCCTCCACGGCCGGCTACTTCGACAAGCTCGTAGCGGCCACCGACGATCAGCCCTGGTCGTGGCTCCTCGGCCATGGAGCCTCATCTTGGCATATCGAGCAGAAACATTCCGCGATGCGAGGGCCACGAATGGTAATCTCGGGTGCATGGAACCTAGCCCGGGGCTGGCCCGGTTCAGCGAAGTGGTCGAGCGCGACGATTTTTCGCTCGACCAGGCCGCACTGCTGATCGGCGCCTGGGAGTACCCGGAGCGCGATCTCGATCAATATCGCTCCACTCTCGACGCCCTCGCCCACCGGATCCAGCCGCAGGTCGAAGAAGCCGCAAACGGGATCGCTCGCGCGCGCGTGATCAGCGACTGGCTGTTCGATCATCTCGGCTACAGCGGCAACACCAGCGACTACTACGATCCGCGCAATAGCTTCTTGTGCGAGGTCATCGACCGCCGGACCGGGATTCCGATCTCGCTCTCGGTCCTCTACCTCGAGGTCGCGCGTCGCGTCGGCGTGCTCGCGCAGGGCGTCAACTTTCCCGGGCACTTCCTCGTCCGCGTCGCGATCGAAGATGCGTGGCTGTTCCTCGATCCGTACAGCAACGGCCGCGCGCTGACGCCGGCGGATCTCGAAGCGCTGCTCCGAAAGACGACGACGCCAAACGCCGTGCTCGAGCCCAGTGTCATCGCGGCGGCGAGCAAGCGGCAGATCGTCGCGCGGATGCTCGTCAACCTTGCAGGTATCTACGGCCGCAACGGCGATCTCCCTCGGTCGCTCGATGTCCTCGAACGGCTGGCCGTGCTCGAACCGGCCAATCCGCGAATCGCGCGCGATCTGCTCCAGCTGCGCGAACGAGTCGACGGCTTGAACTGACCTCGATCCCATCGCGCTACACCCGCGCGCAAGCGCTATAGTCGCCGCGATGTCGTCGTCCGGCCCCACTCGCCAGCTTCCGCTGGCTCGTTCTGATTCGGGTCCCAAAGAGCCGTTCTCACCCGGATCCGTCGCGAGGCAGCTCGACTACTGCACGTTCTGCCCGAAGATGTGCCGGCACGCATGCCCGGTCTCGACGGCGAGCGGCCGCGAGACCTACATCCCGCAGGTCAAGATGGATCGGCTGAACCAGCTCCGGCTCGGTCATGCCAAGTGGACGACCGAGTCGACCGATCCACTGTGGGCGTGCACCGGATGCCGGCACTGCACGATGTACTGCGATCACGGTAACGAGCCCGGTCTCGTGCTGCTCACAGGACGCGCTGCCGCGGTCCAGCACGGCGTTCCGCATCCGGCGCTCGCCGGCTACAGCGAACGCTTCCGTGCACGCGAGCAGCGCCTGTCGGCACAGCTCGTGTCGTCGTTCCCCGACAACCTCGCGACCGAGGGAGACATCGGCTTCTGGCCCGGTTGCGACGCGATCGACAAAGGTATCGACGACATCGCCGCGACGCTCGCGCTATTCGAGCGGGTCGGACTCGAGGCCGTCAAGATCGTCCAGGCGCCGCAAGCCTGCGCCGGCTATCCGCTGCTCGCGGCAGGACACGGCGATCTGTTCCGTTGGCACGCGGGGCGTGTCGCCTCGTCGCTGCGCGGGTTTCGCAAGATCGCGATCAATTGCTCGGCGTGTCTCTACGCGATGCGCTCGCAGTATCCCGCCGAAGGCGTGAACCTGCGCACGGAGGTCGTCTCGCTCGCAGATCTGCTGGCACCGGCCGCGAACAACCTCGCGTGCTCGCTGAAGAAGCGCAGCGTCTACTATCACGACCCCTGCTATCACGCGCGCTACAACGGCGTCGTCGAAGCGCCGCGCCGCGCGCTCGGCCAGCTCGCCGAGGTTCGCGAGTTCGGCTGGAACAAGAACGACACCGAGTGTTGCGGCGGCGGCGGCCTGTTGCCCAAGACGATGCCGCTCGTCGCCGATCAGATGAGCAAGCGCCGGCTCGCGGAAGTTCAAGCCACCGGCGGTGGCATGGTCGTCACGTCGTGCGCGACCTGCGCGTTCATGCTGAAGCGCAACGCGCCACCGTCGGTCGAAGTTGCCAACCTCGCGACCGCGATGGCGCAGCTCTCGGAGACGCCGTTCACGGCACCGCAGACGCCGATGGACGAAGACAGCTAATCGTCACTTCGAGACGGCGCCCGTGTTTTCGCGGCGCGTATCTGGCTCCGCGGCCGCGTCGGCACACCACTGCTTCATCGCCGGCAGCGCCGCGACCGCATCGACGTAGGCGCGGCAGACGGCATCGAGCTCGACGCCGTAGGTCGTGAAGCGCGTCGTCACGGGCGCGAACATCGCATCCGCGATCGTGAACGTGCCGAACAGGAATGGACCGCGACTGGCGGACAGTTGATCGCGCCAGATCTCCATGACGCGGCGACCGTCCGCGATCGCCTCCGCCGTGTGGCCGGTGCCGGGCTTCTTGCTGCACACGTCCATCGGCATGTCACGGCGCAGCGCGACGAAGCCCGAGTGCATCTCCGACGAGACCGAGCGCGCTTTCGCCCGCTGATCCCGATCCGTGGGCCACAGCTTCGCGTTCGGATACAGCTCGTTCACGTACTCGCAGATCGCGAGCGAGTCCCAGATCACCTTGCCGTCGTGATGGAGCACCGGCACCTTCGCGGCCGGGTTGGCCTTCGCGATCTTGGCTTTGGTGTCCGGCTGATCGAACAAGATCGTCGTGCATTCGAATTCCGCGGCGGCATGCGCGAGCGCGAGGTACGGACGCAGCGACCACGACGAGTACCGCTTGCTACCGACGTAGAGATGAAGACCACGGGTGAGCGACATGCCGCGAATCTAGCAGGCTCCAGGCGACCCCGTCGTTACAGGACGCCGCGCGCTGCGCCGGTACAGCTACACGCCGAACTTCGCGAGCTTCTTGTGCAGACCCTCGCGCGTGATGCCGAGCGTGATCGCGGTCTTCGTCTTGTTATTGCCGTGATCGCGAAGCGCCTCGGCGATCAGCCAGCGCTCGACCTGCTCCATCATCTCTTTGAGCGTGCCCTGCTTCGGCGCGATCCGCGTCACGGTGCCCTCGATCTTGCGTAGCCGCGGCGACAGATCGGTGACCTCGATCCAATGACCGGGCTCGGCCTGAATCACCAGGCGCTGCACCTCGTTCTCGAGCTCGCGGATGTTGCCCGGCCAGTTGTACGACGTCAGCGCGTCGAGGGCATCTTGCGAGAACCCCGGAACATCGGCGCTGTACTCGCCTGCGTAGCGCTTGAGGAAGTGCGCCGCCAGGAGCGGAATGTCCTCGCGCCGCTCGCGGAGCGTCGGAAGCTTGATCGGAAACACCATCAGCCGGTAATAGAGGTCCTGGCGGAACCGGCCCTTCTCGACCTCGGCGTTGAGATCGCGATTGGTCGCGCAGATGATCCGGACGTCGACCTGCTTCTCGCTCGTCGCACCGACCGCGCGGATCGTGCCCTCTTGCAAGACGCGCAGCAGCTTGGCCTGGAGCGACATCGGCATCTCGCCCATCTCGTCGAGGAACAGCGTGCCGCCGTCGGCGATCTCGAACAGGCCCTTCTTGTCGCTGTCGGCGCTCGTGAACGCACCGCGCTTGTGGCCGAACAGCTCGCTCTCGAGCAGGTTCTCGGGCATCGCCGCGCAGTTCTGAGCGACGAACATCTTGTCGCGACGGCCCGACTGATAGTGCACCGCGCTCGCGATCAGCTCTTTGCCCGTGCCGGTCTCACCTTCGATGCACACGGTCGCGCGCGTGTCGATCACGCGCTCGAGCTGGAGCAGCAGATTCTTCATCGCCGGTGAATCGCCGATGATGTTGTCGAACTTGAGCTTCACTTCGCGGCGCTTCAAGTAGACGTTCTCGCCGCGCGCCCGCTCTTCGGCGACCCGCAGCCGCTGCACGAGCGTCGCGTTATCGATCGCCAGCGCCGCCTGTGCGCCGAGCAACAACGCGACCTCGAGATCGCTGTCGGTGAACATTCCCGACGAGAAACGGTTGTCTGCCTGGATCAGCCCGATGATGTCCTCACCGCGCCACAGCGGCACCGCGAGCATCGAGAGGATCTGACCGCCCATGATCGACTCGCTCGTCGACAGCTCTTCCTGGGCATTCGCGGTGAGCACGGCCGCGCGATCGGTCAGCACACGGCGCAGCACCGCGCGACTCGCGCGCACGGGATCGGCGGCGACGAGCGCGCCCGTGGTCGAGGGCCGCTGCCGCGACACGGCGAGCGCAAACCGGTCTTTGTCGCTCTCGGAGCGGAGCAGCACGGCGACGTGGGTGGCCCGCTGGAGGAGCTGAAACGTCGCCGTCACCATCGCCTCGATCACTTCGCTCGGCTCGAGGCGTGCGCCGAGTGGCTGGAGGGCCTTGTAGACGCGCAGCGCGAGCCCCGGATCGCCCTCGATCTGATCCGTGACCTGCGGCAGGTCCATGATCGAGCGCGACGCGATCAGCTTGTTACCGAGATCGTCGTCGGCTTCCTCGCCGATCCGGACGGCGATCCGGACCGGATCCGCCGGGTTTCCGAGCAGGAGCACGTCACCGTCGGACAGCGCCATTTCCCAGCGCGCCGTCGCATCGATCAGAATCCGGCGACCTTCACGCTCCAGCGCCGAGCCGTTCGTCGAGCGAAGGTCGCGAAACACGTAGTGCTCGCCGACGAGCGTGATCTGCGCATGATCGCCCGAGAGATGGAAATCCGTGACCGGGATCGTGCTCGCCGGGGACCGACCGAGCGTGATTGGCCCCCCGCGTGTCGGATCGATCCGGTGAACGCGCTGCGCCGCAGTGCCGTGCAGGATCTCGAGAACGATCACGTCTTGAACCGGGGAACGAACGAGAAGATCACCTCGATCTGAAAACCCCTTCGTGGGTTTATACTGCACCATCGATCGCCGCGCATGTCGGGACCCTCGAAAGTCATCGTGCTAGATCCCGATCCTCGGGCGGGCCGCCAGGTCCAGCTCGGGTTTGGTCGCGAAGGCGTGGAAGCCATCCTGGCGGAGGTCCCAGAAGACCCCACCAAGCTCGAGCTCACCAACCGCGAATCGTCGCTGGTCCTCGTCGGTGGGTCGAACGGAGCCGCCGTCGAGATCGTGCGCCGAATGCGGCAGCTTCTGACCCAAAACGACGTCGATATCCCCATCGTATTCGCCGGTAGCGGAGCCCTGCGGAGCGAGCTCGAGCTGGCCGGGGCCGACGAGATCGTGATGCGTCCGGCGTACCTACGTGATGTGGTGACGATCGGCCGGCTGTTGCGAGGGGTCCCCGCGACCCAACGCACACACCTGGTCGGAAGCCTCGTCGAGACCACCGGAGTCTACACCCTGGTTCGCGCGCTGTCGGCGCTCGGTCGGAGTGCCGTCCTGACGCTGGTCCGCGGCCTGCGGCGCGGCGAGGTGCGGTTCTACAAGGGTGAGGTGACTTCGGCCCAGGTGGGGCTGATCCACGGCCAGGCGGCGTTCCATCAGCTCCTGCTGTGGACCGATGCGCGGTTTGACTTTCATCACGAAGACATCGTTCGGCGCCAACAGATCCCGTTGGCTCCCGACGAGCTGTTCGCAGATGCGGAGCGGTTCCTCGACGGTGTTCGAACGAGCGCCGGTGGCCTGTCTCCCGCGCTCGTGCTCGAGCAGAACGTCTTGCGGATTCACGGCCTCGGTAACCAGGTGCCGACCGAGGTCCACGGCGTGCTGCGGATGTTCGACGGGCATCGCGTGCTCGCCGATGTCCTCGAGGATTCGCCGTACCGCGTGTTCGAGACGTTGCGTGTCGCACAGAAGGCCGTCGAGGCCGGTCTGCTGAAGCCGATCGACGGCCAGAAGACGAAAGCGACCTGGCGCACGTTGCTCACGATCGAGGAATGGCTCGTCGGTAGCGAGACGCGCGAAGCCGTGGTCGCCAGAACCTCACAGCTCGACAGTGGGCCTATCGGCACATCGAAGAAGAAGAAGAAGCGCAACAAGAAGCGCCGGAATACGCCGCCCGCGGGCACACCGGCCACGAAACCCGACATCGACTGGGGCGCCCTCGTTCCGCGCACCGTCGGATCGGAAGTCGGCCCCCTGGCAGGTGTCGTCCCGGCCATGGCTTCCTCCGGCGAGTTCACGGTGACCACGCGCGACGTCAAGCGCGAAGGGCTCGAGGCCCTGATGGACACCGACAAGCGCGAGAAGATCTTTCCGACGGAAGTCGCGATCGAGCCTTCGGTCGTGTGGAACGAGGTCGCCGAAGCCGAGGTCGCTGCGAAGACGCCGGCCGATGACGAAGTTGCCGCTCGCGAAGCTGCTGACCGCGAAGCGACGGTGAAGGCCGAGGCTGCCGCTCGCGAAGCTGCCGTACGCGAAGCGAAAGCGAAGGCCGAAGCAGAAGCACAGGCGCGCGCCGCCGAGCACGAGGCCGAGATGGCGGTGAAGCGCGCTGCCGCCAAGGCCGAGGTCGAGCGAGCGATCACCGCGCGCGCGGAGGCGGAGGAGCAACGCGAGCGGGAACAGGCGCAGAGCCGGGTTCGGGAAGCCGTCGACCGCATGCGGATCGATCGCGAGCTCGCGGACCTTGCTGCCAAGAAGACCCAGCTCGAGACCGAGCGCGACGCGCGCAAAGAGGCGGCCCGTCGCGAAGCGGAGGAGAGCATGGCGATGGTCAAGGCGGCGCTCGAACGCCGGACCCGCGAAGAAGCCGAGGCCCGCATCCGCGCGATCGCCGAAGCCGAACAGCGAGCCGCGGCCGCGCGGTCTCCCGTGATTCCGGGAGCTACCGACGACGTCATCACGGAGCCGGTTCCCAAGCAGGAGCTCGACGCGGCCACCAGCAACGCGAGCATGCTGGTGAAGCAGCTCGTTGCCGAGGCTGTCGCCGGTGATGTCGTGGGCGATTCGGTTCGAACGAACGTGGGCAGCGCGCTGACGGTCACCGAAACCGCGACAGCCACGGTCACGGTCGCGGATACGGTGACCGTTGTTGCGAGCGCGGATACCGCGGTGTTGACCGCAACGCCGACGGTGACGGTCAGAGAGACGCCGGTCGCATCACCGGTGGTCTCCTCCGGCACTCCCGTCGCGACCGAAGACGATCCGTCCGATGGCGTCGTGCGCGGAATGATCGCGACCGCGGATACCGCGCGACTTGCGGCGCGTGCGCGGAGGCCGAGCACGAGCCCACCCGAGAACGATGGGCCTCCCGAAAAAGAAAAGACCGGTGAGATTCGCGAGCGTCCGAAGCGGACCACGATCGAGCCCGCAACATCGGAGCCATCGATCCTGGTCACCGATCTCGCGGCCATCCACTCGGTGATCGGCGCCGCCCTCGCCTCACACAGCGGCCCGGTCGCACCGACGCCGGACGCGTCGTCTCCAGCGCGCGAGCTCGCGGTCGCCGAGACCCGGGCGGACGCGATCGCGGCAAGCGAGGCGGAAGAGGCGTTCTTCAGGAAGGCCGACTCGTCTCATCCGCACATGCGTACGAGCCCGACCGAATCCTTCGATGATCTCGACGAAGGCTACGAGCCTCCGAAGTTCTGGGATCGCGTGTTCGGTCGCCAGAAGCGTCCACCGACGAATCCGCCGTTCGCGACAAAACCGCGGAAGAAATAGTGGCTACGGCGCGAGCCAGGACAGCTCGACGCCGCCGCGCTCGCTGCTCATTCGCAAGCCGAGCTGGCGAACCGTCGGCCCGAGCAGCGGAATCGTTCGTGGAAACCGCGCGATGTACGGCACGGCGAAATCGCCGAGCGCGGGAAACTCCGCACGCACGTCAAACACGGGGCGTTTGTCCCTGACGATCTCGAGCGGCTCGATCTCGTGACCCTTCTCGTCGACGAGCACCACGTGCCACACGCTCTTCTTGCCGCGATCGAGATCGTTCTCGCGGCGATCCCACGTCGTCACGAGGAGCTCGACCTCGTACGGACCCGCCATGTCGGCCTGCGCCTGCGCCAGAAGCTCGTCCTTCGCTTGCCCGGTGACCTTGCGATACGCGGCGATTTTCTCTGCATGCGCCGCGCGCCACTCGGGAGCCTTGAAGATCGCCGACAGACCGAGGATTTCCTGATAAGAGCCTCGCAGCGTCGTCGTGCGGGTCCAGTCCCACGTGATGGCCTCGTAGCCGCCCACCCGGGCAGGCCAATCCTCCGTCAGCTTCACTTTCGGCGGAGCGGAGCCGCACGCGGCGGCGAACAGAACGCAGAGGAGGATGACTCGCTTCATGGCAGAAAATCGCGACGTGAAAACAGGGTTGTCATCGGGGTCTCTGCGATCACGGCTTCTCGGCCGCCTTCGAGCCGATCGACGAGGCCCAGCGCGTGTAGCACGGTGAGGCCCGCCGCCCGCGACCGCTCGATCGCCCGCAAGGTCGACGCACCCGTCGTCACGACGTCTTCGAGGATCACGACCGCTGCGCCCGGCGCGAGACCCGCACTCTCGATCCATTGGCCAGTACCGTGGCCTTTGGGCTCTTTGCGTACGATGAACGCGGCGCGCGGGCGCCCGGCCTGCCAGCTGACCACGCTGGTCGCCGTCGCGAGCGGATCGGCGCCGAGTGTCAGGCCTCCGACGGCAACCGCCTGAGGTGCGATCTCTTCGATCACCATGTGGAACAGCTCGCCGATCAGCGTGGCGCCTTCAGCGTCGAGGCTGACTTGCTTGCAATCGATGTAGAAGTTTGACTTGAGGCCCGACGACAGCGTGACCTCGCGCTCCTGGAAAGCGCGAGTGCGAAGCAGCTCGAGCAGGCGTGCGCGCTTGGTCGCGAACACCGGTCGGTCGCGCAACGCATCGCTCAGCATCGATCGGAACGCTAACACGACCGGCGGCTGGTTGACGGCCTGGGGATCACCTCCTAAAGTGCGTAACCCGCGTGCATCTCGTCGACGAACATGACGCCGTTCCCGTCCGCACGGTCGAGGACTTGCTGGCGACCTTCACGAAGGCTGGCAAACCCGCGTCACAATGGCGGGTCGGGACCGAGCACGAGCTGATCGGCGTCCTGCGCGAGTCGGGCGCTGCTCCGCCGTATGAAGGGACTCGAGGGATCGGCGCACTTCTCCAGTGGTTCGCCGCGCGCGGCGGTGAGCCGGTCCTCGAGAACGGTCACGTGATCGCGCTCGCTCGCGGTGATGCACAGATCACGATCGAGCCCGGCGGGCAGTTCGAGCTCGCCGCTCGGCCGGTCGCCGACGATCGTGACTTCGTCAGCGACTTGCGCGAGTACATCGCCGCGCTCGGGGCGGCTTCGAAGGAGCTCGGACTGGCGTGGCTCTCGATCGGCCTGCGACCTTTCGGCGGACGCACCGACGTGCCGTTCATGCCGAAAGACCGCTACGACGTGATGCGCTCGTACATGCCACACGTCGGCACGCGCGGCCTCGACATGATGCTGCGCACCGCGACGGTGCAGACGAACCTCGACTTCGCCGACGAAGCCGATGCCGCATCGAAGATGCGCTGTCTGTACTCGGTGACCTCGATCCTCACCGCGCTGTGGGCCGCGTCACCGATCGTAGAAGATAAGGTCAGCGGCTATCAGACGTATCGCGCGTGGATCTGGCGCGACACCGATCGAGCGCGGTCCGGCCTGTTGCCGTTCGTGTTCACGCGCGATGACATCTTCGCCGCCTACACCGACTGGGCGCTCGACGTGCCGATGTACTTCGTGTACCGCGCCGGTTATCACCGCGTGCCGCGCGGCTTCACCTTCCGCGCGTTCATGCGGGACGGCTGGAACGGCGAGCACGCCCTCCGCGCCGACTGGGAGTTGCACCTGTCGACGCTGTTTCCCGAAGGCCGGCTCAAGAAGTTCATCGAAGTTCGCGGCTGTGACTGTGGAAGTCTCGAGATGATCGAAGCGCTCGGCCCGTTCACCCGCGGCTTGCTCTACGACCCGACCGCACGCGCCGCGGCCACCGCACTGACGGCCGGCCTCTCGTTCGTCGATCGCCAGCAACTCGCCGACGAGGTGCCGCGTGCCGGTCTCGCGGCTCGCGCCGGCGCGCACACGCTTGCAGAGCTCGCGAAAGAGCTGGTCGCGATCGTACGCGACGGACTCGGAAGGGTCGCACCTGCGGCGCTGCCGCTGATCGCCCCCGTCGAAGCGATCGCCGCGTCGGGACGCACCCAGTCGGATCGGATCATCGATATCTGGCAGAAGCACGCGTCGGATCGCCCGGCGCTGCTCCGCGCGCTGGCCCATCCTGGGCTCGTCTAAGTCTCGTCGTCGTCGTCGAAGTCGATCATCACGCCGTCGTCGGTCTGGGCTCGCGGCGCGCGCCCTCGGCTCGATCCTGGTTTCGACGCTGTGGCCTTTGCGGGACGCGCGGCCGGCTTTGCGACTCCGCCGGCCTGTGCATCTGGGATCGAAAGATCATCGAGATCGACATCGAGCTGTTCGAGCGCATTCTCGAGATCGTCATCGGGAGGCGCACGAAGCACGCTCGGTTCCGCCGGAACAGTGCGCCGCATCAGCGTGGACGGGGCTTCGAGATCATCGCGTCTCCGAGCGAATCGTTCGTAGTCGTCGCCGCGATCTTCAGCGACCGTGTAGCCGCCACTCGGTGGATCGTAGATTGCGCCTGCCTGTGAATCGGCACGTCGCGTGTCGTAATTCTTGAAGGTCGGCGCGAAGCCGGCACTGCGTTCGTTCTCGAACTCTGCCGGATCGGCCGGATCCTCGCCGAGATCGAGGTTCGCGGCGAAATCGTAACTGCCCTCGCGTGCAGGTGCGGGTGCGACCTCCGCATCCGCGTGGGCCGAGAGCAGATCGGCATCGTCGGCATCGGCCTCGGCGAGCACGTCGAAGTCGTCGATCTCTTCGATCGCGAGCTCTTCGACGGACTCCTCGTCGTACGTCGGCGGAGAGCTCGCGGCGGGCATGTCATGGAGCGGCGCGTCGCTCCCAAACCTCGTCGGCTGCTGTTGCGCGAACTCGAGGGCCGGATCGACTTCCGGCGCAGCTCCGAGCTCGCGGTCGATGAGCGCATCGCGTTCCCCGAACGACGTGCGCTGCAGCGACGAGAACTCGGCATCGACCTCGGCTTCTGCATCGGCGAGCTCCGCCTCGAGGCGATCCGCGAGATCGGGTGGCGTCGCCGGAACCGTCGCGTACGACGGACCCTGAAACGAATCGGGATCCATCGGCAGCGCACCGATCAGCGTGTGCTCCTGTTCGTCGAGCGGCTCCATGTCCTGGAGCTCGAGCTCTTGCGAGTGATCGATCGGCCGCTGGTGGTCGAGGGCGGCGGCGAACTGGTTCGGGTCGACGTGATCGTCGATCAGCAACGCAGACGGCGGCGTGAGGCGCCCGACGGCGGGATCGGTGGTGAGCTCGAGGACGGGCGATTCCTCCGCGTCGGAATCGACCGATGTCGTTGCGGCATCGGGTGCGATGATCTCGGCGTCGGATTCGTAGCCGTAGGCTGCCGCCTCGGAAGCGAGCGGCGAACCGAAAGCGGAGGCGGCGGCGGAAACGGAAGCGGAATCGGAATCGGAATCGGAATCCGAAGCGGAGGCGGAGGCGGAGGCGGGAACGGAATCGGAATCGGAATCGGAATCGGAATCGGAATCCGAAGCGGAGGCGGAGGCGGAGGCGGAGGCGGGATCGGAAGCCGAAACGGAATCGGCATCGGAATCCGAAGCGGAAGCGGAGGCCGCATCGGCCGCGGGAACGGAATCGGCTTGCGAAACCGAGCTGGCAGCGGAACCGGCGCCGGTGACAGAGCCGGAATCGGCAGCGCGTTCGGTGTCCGTAGGCTCCGACGAAGGGACGGGGCGCGCGGTGAGCGAGCTCTCGACCGCGGGCGGCGGTGCCCAGCGCGCGACGCCGCTGCGCTCTTTGCGGAGAACTGCGGCTCCGCCGAGCTGGCGAGCGAGCTCGGAAGATGCGGCTTCGATCGTGATCTCGATCGGCGCGGCCGCGGACTCGCGCAGCGCCGCGAGCTCGGCATCGAGATCGCCGCTCGACAGCGCGCGAGCACGCACGACCGCGCGGCCGACGTCGATCTCGTGATCGTCGAGGCCGGGGATCGCGACCGCTGCGAGCGGACCGGACAGCTCGCTCGCCTTCGCGATCAGATCCGCAACGCGCGGGCGTTTCGCCCTCGCGCGCTCCGGCGCGAGCGACGAGATCGCCGGCCCCGATTCGGCGCTCCGCACGACGCCGATGGGACCGCTATCCGGGCGCGGCGCCGCGAAGACTTGCTCGGAGACCGGAGCGGATGCGATCGCCGGCATCGCATCGCGCACGACGCCGCCCGGTAACGTCTCGAGCTCGACGCGACGAGCGGCCTCGACATCGTCGGGCATCGGGATCGCGACGGCGGCGAGACCGAGCGAGCGCCGCTGCGCGATCATGCGCTTGATCATGTCGCCGCCCTCGCGCGACACGCGCATCAGCTCGATCGCCATGCCGAACACGGCCTTCGGGTTGGCCGGATCTGGATCGCGTGCGGCGACCACACGGCCGAGTCCGACGAGCACCGGCGTGTCGTCCGCGATCCGAAGCTCGAACTTCACTTGTGTGCCGAGTGGCTGGATCGCCTTGGTCGGCAGAAACAGTCCCGACTTGCCGACGTTCGGTGCGAAACGCTGCACCATCGTCTCGACATCGTCGTAACGAAGCTTGATACGAAGCACGACCGGGCCTGGTCGAGCCCCGGTGGTGTCGTCGGAGGCCATGGCGTTTCCCGCTCGGGCGGGTCAGCGCGAATTATCCCGTCTTGCGAGGCACCGCGTCAAACCCACGTGACTCGCATGGTTCGGATCGGTGAAATCCGGGTGTTCGATGATGAGAACGCCACATGATCTCGGGTGGTTGAGTACCGCCACGATGCACGCTCTCGCGAACCCGCGTTCCTAAGGTCTCGCCGAGGATTCGTGGATGTTCCCTACAAACCAGACGCGCGGCGTGATCGCGTCGATCGGTTCGATGAGCTCGGTACGCAGGCCGGCGCGAGCAGCGCTGCGCTCGTCCGTCACTTCGGACGGCTCGCGACGGAAGGCGAGATCTCCGTGACGCGAGGCAAGGCGAGCTTCGTGGTGCTGACATTGGCGATGACTGTGCCCACGCCGCACGCTCATGACGCGTCTCGCTGAACGCCTGGACGTCAACCGGCGTTCACGATCCCACTGACCGATCGCGCGACTGATGCCTCGATCTGTCAGGCGATCCGCGCCGGATCGATCATCTCGTTGAGATCATGACGTACCTCCATTCGCGCACGTCATGCGACGACGCTCCAGCTCAACGCACACTGCGCACGCTGTAGGTGCACGAATTGCGAAAGGATTCTCCATCACTTCGCACATCAGGCGTCAGCAGTCAGTTCTCTGCTCCTGCGTCTCGAATGCGTAACGTGCCTGCACACGGTGGGCGGGCTTAGGCACTTCGAACAGGAGCAGTCGGATATGAAGATCGAGTTTCGGCATCACCAGATCGCATTGGCTTTCACGCTGCTCACCGCGTGCGTCGCGGAAGCACCGAGCGGCCCCGAAGATCCCAATCGTCCGCAGGGCGATGACATCACGTACGGCGAGCAGGTCCACGCGATGCCCGTCCAGAACAACGGCGTCCATCCGTTCGCCGCGGCGAGCGCGCACCTGACCTACTACGGCGGCAAGGTCGTGCAGAACGCCTCGGTCGTACAGGTGCTCTACGGATCCGGAACGTACATCTCGCAACTGAACGCGAGCGGGCCCGGCAGCATGGCCGGCGCCTATCAGCAGATGATGTCGAGCGGCGTGTTCGACTGGTTGACCGAATACAATACGAGCTCACCTTCGCAGGCGATCGGCCGCGGCTCGCTCGCGGCGCAAACGACGATCTCGCCGACCTCGGCGCACAACGGTTCGACGATCACGGACGCGAGCATCCAAGCCGAGCTCGCCGCCAAGATCGGAAGCGGGACGCTGCCGCCCGCCAGCGACAACACCATCTATATGGTGCACTTCCCCGCTGGAAAGACGATCACGGATCCGAGCGGCTCGGCTTCGTGCTCCGTGTTCTGCGCGTATCACGGCACGTTCAAGATCGGCTCGCAGAACGTCTACTACGGTGTGATGCCCGATATGACCGGTGCCTGCGCCTCCGGCTGCGGCGGCGCGGCGAGTGCGTTCGCGAATCAAACATCGGTCGCATCGCACGAGCTGATCGAGACCGTCACCGATGCCGAGGTCGGTCTATCGACGGTCGTCGGCCCACCACTCGCCTGGTACGACAGCACGAACGGCGAGATCGGCGATATCTGCAACGCGACGCAGGGCACGTTCACCGGCACCGACAGCGTCACGTACACGGTCCAAAAGGAGTGGTCGAATCAGCAGAACGCCTGCATCACGACCCGCTCGACGCAGACCTCGCCGGACTTCGGCGTCGCCGTCTCGCCGAGCAGCGCGACGGTCGCGCCCGGCAGCTCGGCCTCTTTCACGGTCTCGACGAGCGTGATCGGCGGTAGCACCCAGACCGTCGCACTGTCCGTCTCCGGCCTGCCGACCGGTGTCACCGGCTCGTTCTCGCCGACCTCGGTCACCGCGGGCGCCAGCTCGACACTGACACTGACTGCCGCGTCGACCGCGGCGAGCAGCACGACGTCGTTCACGGTCAAAGGCACCTCGGGCGCGACGTCGCACACCGCTTCAGCTTCTCTCACGATCAGCGGCGGCGGCGGCGGTGGCGGCGGCACGACCGTCCTCACGAATAACGTCGCGGTCACCGGCCTGTCGGGCGCGACGAACGCGCAGGCAAACTTCGTGATCGCCGTGCCCGCCGGCCAAACCACGCTGACGGTCACGCTGTCCGGTGGCAGCGGCGACGCCGATCTCTACGTACGCTCGGGCAGCGCGCCGACCCTCACCACGTACGATTGCCGTCCGTACCTCACCGGCAATGCCGAGAGCTGCTCGTTCACGAATCCCGCCGCCGGCAACTGGTACATCATGCTCAACGGCTACGCGGCGTACTCCGGCGCATCGCTCAAGGCGTCTTACAGCGGCGGCGTGACCGACACGACGCCCGCGCTCGCGAACAACACACCTGTCACCGGCATCTCGGGTGCGACGAGCTCGCAGCAGTTCTGGAAGCTCACGGTACCCGCGGGACAGAGCCAGGTCGTGTTCTCGATCAGCGGCGGCTCGGGGGACGCCGACCTCTACGTGCGCAAAGGCAGCAAGCCCACGACGTCGACGTTCGATTGTCGCCCGTACCTCACCGGCAACACCGAGACGTGCACGTTCTCGAGCCCGACCGCGACCGACTACTACGTGATGCTGCGCGGGTATGCCGCCTACTCGGGAGTGACGCTCGTCGGGCATTACCCGTAGCGCTAAGCTGCTTGCCGTGAAGGTCCGGTTCCGCAAGAGCCCACCCGGCAAGCCGCACGTGATGTCCTGCCGCCGCGCCGACGGGACCGAGACCTACGGTCCGATCCCAGGCCATCCCGGCATCCCGCACGACCTGATCCATCTTGTCGTCGAGGATCTCCTCGGGCTGCGCCGCGCATTCTTCGGCACGGTCGCATCCGGCGTTCCGATTCCGGAAGCGGCCGGCGCGTGGAAGACGATGCCTCAGGAGGCGCGCGCCGAAGCCCAGCGCGCCGAGCTCGTCGTCGCATGGTTTCAAGTACCGGGCGCCCGGGTAGAGACGGTGCCCGCGACCGCCGACGAGCTCGCGCAGATCGAAGGCCGCCTTGCAGAGCTCCACGCGCAATGGCTCGCGCTCGGACCCAAGGATGCACTCGAGCTCGAGTGGCCGACTCGGTAGAGCACAGCCCAGACATCTCGATTCGAGTGATCACGACCTCAGACCCAGATCAACCGCCAAGTCGCAGAGGCGCCAAGGTCAGAGTAACTGACCATCATTGAATCGACGACGCGTGCCGCGACCACCGTGACCGGTTCGATCACCACCACTTGGATCGGTCTTGGCGCCTCGGCGCCTCGGCGGTTCGTCCGATTCCGAGGTCGCGACCGCACGCCAGGCTCGCGTGATCGATCAGCGCGAAGGAACTAGGCGTTCGCTTCGACCCACTTGCGCGCGGCATCGAGCGCCTGCGGCACCGCCGCTGCATCTTTGCCGCCGCCTTGCGCCATCTCGGGCTTACCGCCTGCGCGTCCGCCGAGCATCGTCGCGACCTCGGCGAGCAGCTTGCCTGCCTGGACCTTGCCGACGAGATCTTTGGTGACCATCGCGACGAGCTTGACCTCGGCGCCGCCGGTGCCCGCGAGCACGACGACGCCGGAGCCGAGCTTGTCGCGTAGCTGATCGCCCGTATCGCGCAGGACCTTGGCGTCATCGACCTCGATCGACGCCGCGAGCACCTTGATGCCTTTGATCGTCACGGTCTCGGCGAGCAGATCGCGGCCGCCACCGCCGGAGGCGAGGCGCTGCTTGAGCTTCTCGATCTCGCGATCGAGCGCCTTCTGATCATCGAGCATCTTCTCGACGCGCGTCGCGACCTCGAACGGTTGTGCCTTGAGCCGCTGTCCGGTCTTGCCGAGCTCGTCCTCGAGCTTGCGCAGATAGTCGAGCGCACCCGCGCCGGTCACCGCCTCGATCCGCCGCACGCCTTGCGCGACGCCGGCCTCGCTGAGGATCTTGAACATGCCGATGTCGCCCGCGCGCCGCACGTGCGTGCCGCCGCAGAACTCGATCGACTCGCCGCCGATCGACACGACGCGAACCTGGTCGCCGTATTTCTCGCCGAACATCGCGACGGCGCCGCGCTGCTTCGCCTGCTCGATCGGCAACACCTCGATCACCGAGTCCTTGTTGCGACGAATCTCGTCGTTGACGAGATCCTCGACCTTGCGCTTCTGGTCTTCGGTCATCGGCGAGAAGTGCGCGAAGTCGAACCGCAGGCGATCCGGCGCGACGAGCGAGCCCTTCTGCGCGACGTGATTGCCGAGCACGTGCTTGAGCGCGTGATGCAACAGGTGCGTCGCCGAGTGATTCGCGCGGATCCGTTCGCGGCGCTCGTCGTCGACTGCGAAGCTGACCTTGTCACCGACCGCGATCGAGCCCTTCGTCACCGTGCCGACGAGCACGTGGACATCGCCCGCCGGCTTCTTCGTGTCATCGATCCGGACGGTGGCGCTCGCCGCCGTCACCTGGCCGGTGTCGCCGATCTGCCCGCCGCTCTCACCGTAGAACGGCGTCTGGTCGAACACCAGCGAGACCTTCGCGCCGTTGCCGGCATTCTGTACGCGCTGCCCCTCGACGAGGATCGCCTTGACGACGCCCTCGCCGGTCGTGCCGCGCCCTTCGTACCCGAGGAACTTCGTCGCGCCGAGCTCCTTCGCGACCGCCTTGATCTCGCTCGTGATCGCTTCCTGATCCGAGCCCGAGAACTTGCTGCGCTCCTGCGCCTTCGCCATCTCGGCGTCGAACCCGGCCTTGTCGACCGTGAATCCGCGCTCGTTCGCGATGATCTCGGTCAGGTCATCGGGAAACCCGAACGTGTCGTACAGCGTGAACACGGTCTGACCCGGGACTTGTTTCTTACCCTGCTTGGTCAGCGCCCCGAATTCCTCGTCGAGCAGCTTGAGACCGCGATCGAGCGTGTCTCGAAACCGCTTCTCCTCTTCGAGCGCGACCTCGGTGATCGTCGTCTGACGCTCGACGAGCTCGGGATACTGCGCGCCCATCTCCGCGACGACCTCCTTGCACACCTCGTGCATGAACGGCTTGTCGATCCCGAGCAGCTTGCCGTGGCGTACTGCACGCCGGAAGATCCGGCGCAGGACGTAGTTGCGCCCGGTCTTGTCCGGAAACACCCCGTCGGCGATCAGGAACGCGGTGCATCGCGCGTGGTCCGCGATCACGCGCATCGACGTGTCGGCATCGGGATTCGCGCCGTACTTCTTGCCGGACAGCTGCGCGGCCTTCGCGAGGATCCCGGTGAACAGATCGGTGTCGTAGTTCGACGTCACGCCTTGCACGACCGACGTCACGCGCTCGAGCCCGGCACCGGTATCGATCGACGGTGCCGGCAGCGCAAACAGCGGGCCACCGACGGTCCGCCGCTCGAACTGCATGAACACGAGGTTCCAGATCTCGAGCCAACCCTTCCAGGTCGCCGGATCCGTCGTCGGCCACGCCTTCGGAGCGCCGTCGATGAAGTAATGGATCTCCGAGCACGGGCCCATCGGTCCGACATCGCCGGCAGCCCAAAAGTTGTCCTTCTTGCCGAGGCCGATGATCCGGTCATCCGACAAGCCGGTGACTCGCTTCCAGATCGCACGCGCCTCGTCATCGGCGCCGAGCTTCTCGTCGGCATCGCCGCCGAACACGGTGATCACGAGCCGGCTCTTGTCGATCTTGTAGACCTCGGTCAGCAGCTCCCAGGCGTACGCGATCGCGTCTTCCTTGAAGTAGTCACCGAACGAGAAGTTACCGAGCATCTCGAAGAACGTGTGATGCCGTGCCGTCTTGCCGACCTCGTCGAGATCGTTCTGCTTGCCGCCGGCGCGCACGCACTTCTGCGACGTCGCGGCGCGCGTGTACGAACGCTTCTCGATCCCCGTGAACACGTCCTTGAACTGGACCATTCCGGCGACGGCGAACAGCAACGTCGGGTCGTTGCTCGGAACGAGCGAGCTCGAAGCCACGACTTCGTGACCCTTGCTCTTGAAGAATTCGAGGAACTTACGGCGTACGTCGGCGGCCTTCACCGCCCTTGTTTACCATCAATACAGGTAACCGACCGCAGCCGTTCCGCCGTAGTAGAGGTCACTCGCGCCGCCGACATCCTGTGCGGGGTCGCTGTCACGCATCGTCGTCTGCTTGCCGGTTCCGTCGAACTTGTAGCCGAACCGTTCGACCCTCAGCGAGCCGCGCAGGAAGATGTTCTTCGTCACGAGGTAATCCAGGCCGGCCGTGAACTGAAAGCCGAGCACCGAGCCCTTGCCGTACTGCTCGGCACTCTGCATGTCACCCGTGCCGGTCACGACCAGCAGCGAAGCGTCTCCGTTCACCACGATCTTCGGGGTCGCCGGATAGCGAATGAGGCCGCCGAGCTCGACCATCGAGTAGGCGACGCTCGGAATGTCGACCGGATCTCCGTTCGGGAGCTTCGAGCCGATCGAGAACGCTTGGCCGATGTACCCGAGCCTGCCGCCGACCACGGGCGCGCTCGCGCCTTTGCCGAGCGGGTAACGAAACACCGCGCCTACCCCGAACCGCGACTCGCTCGTCGGGATCTTCGCGACCGCCTTCGTGCCATCCATCGCGACGAATGACTTCTGCGAGTTGATGACGAGCACCTTGTCGTAGAGCACCGAGAAGCCGAGCCCAGCGAGCACGTCGTGGCGCTTGTGGCCGAACGCGAGCGGAAACGCCATGACATCGACGACCGCGCCGGCAACCGGCAGCGACTGGCTGTAGCCCGGCGGCGGTGTCGCGAGATCCGTGTCGTAGGTGAACTTGAGGCTGCGGGCGACAAACGACATGCCGACCATCGCGTCGATCGCGCGTTCACTCGGCGACAGGGTCGTCGCGGCGTCGGTCTCGGTGTCTGCCTCTGCTTCGGCGCTGCCGCCGTCTTCTTCGTCGTCCGCCTTCGCGACCTTCTTCTTCTTTCTCGGCTTCTCGTCGTCGCCGGCGTCTTCATCGTCTGCGGACTTCGGGCGCTTCTTCGTCTTCGGCAGCGGAGACTCTTCGTCGTCGTGCTTGGTCGATAGCGCCGCTACTTCGTCATCGTCCCGCTTCGATTTCTTCGCGGGCTTGTCCTCGTCATCCGCTTTCTTGGCCTTCTTCGACGGCTTGTCCTCGTCATCGTCGGACTTCGCCTTCTTGCCGACCTTGTCGCCACCGCGGCTCTCGTCATCGCGCTTCGAGAACCCGCCGTGCTTGGTCTCTCCGTCTTCGTCGTCCGACTTCTTCGACTTCTTTGCCGGCTTGTCCTCTTCATCGTCGGACGACTTCTTCGCCTTCTTCGCCGGCTTGTCCTCTTCATCATCGGACGACTTCTTCGCCTTCTTCGCCGGCTTGCCCTCTTCATCGCCTTCGTCGGCGACCTTCTTCTTCTTCACCGGCTTGCTGTCGGCGTCCTCGTCTTCACTGGCGCCGCCGTGATTCGCCTCGAGCTCGTCGATCGCGGGGAGCAACTCCTCTTTGATGTCGCGGCTCGCCTTGCCATCGATCCGCGGGCCGTCGGACTTCGTGTCGACGCGGTTGCCGACGACCTCACCGGACGTTCCGGCGCGCAGCTTGATCTGGATGATGTACTCGTCGCGCCGCTTCTCGATCTTGCCGGTGATCACGCCGTCGATCTTGAGCTTCTTCGCGATCTTCTTGACGTTCTTGTCGGTGAGCTTGCCGGCATCCATCTCCTCGGCGATGCCGGCCCATTTCTCGGTCGGCACGACGGTGTGGTTCTTCTTGATCAGCCGCACGACGTCGTCGTGGAACTTGTCGGCCTTCGGGCCCTCGAATTCGACGACGACGATCCGCTTGCGGCCCCCAGCGTGCGCGGGAAGCGCCCAGATCACGAGACAGGCGAGCGCGGCCGCTAGCCTCGTCCCCCGCCGGGGATTCCGCGGCGTCGTCGACCAGCTACTTATCGAAGTGATCGATCTCGAATTCGTCATTACTAGCTCCCTTGGGTTCCGCGACCCCTCCACCGCCGGCCGGGCCGGGGGAGAAGCCTCGCTCTGCACTGCCGGACACGCCGCGGAACAACAACGCGAAGTCGGAGGGGCTGGTCGAGTGCTTGACCGCCTCCTCGTACGTCACGAGACGTTGCTTCACCAGGGCCGCGAGGCTCTGATCGAAGCTGACCATTCCGTAGGGGTGAAGACCTTCGGCGATCGCGTCTTTGATCTCGCGCGTCCGGACCGGGTCTTCGATCATTTCTCGGATGCGCTCGGTGACCACCATGATCTCGAGCGCGGGCACCATGCCCTTGCCGTCGGCGCGCGGCAACAGGCGCTGCGAGATCACACCGCGCAGAACGCTCGCGACCGTGAGCCGCGCTTGCTGTTGCTGGTGAGTCGGGAACATCGAGATGATCCGGTTGATCGTCTCGGTCGCGTCGACGGTGTGGAGCGTCGACAGCACGAGGTGACCGGTCTCCGCGGCCGTCATCGCGATCTGCGCGGTCTCGAAGTCGCGCATCTCACCGACGAGGATCACATCTGGATCCTGACGCAGAGCAGCTCGCAATGCCCGCGCAAACGACATCGTGTCGAACCCGATCTCGCGTTGGTTCAACACCGACCGCTTGTCCCGGAACGTGTACTCGATCGGGTCTTCGACCGTGACGATGTGATAGGCGTGCTGTGTGTTGACGTAGTCGATCATCGCCGCGAGCGTCGTCGACTTTCCGGAGCCGGTCGCACCGGTGACGAGCACGACACCGCGATGGTGGTTCGCGAGATCGAGTACCGCTTGCGGGAGGTTCAGGTTTCCGAACGCCGGCACCTCGGGTGGGATCAGACGCATCACCATGCCAACCGATCCACGCTGCTGGAACATGTTGACGCGGTAACGCACTCCGTCAGGCGTTTGGTACGCGAGGTCGATGTCGAGGTTGGTCTCGAACTCCTCGCGCTGGCGGTCGTTCATCATATGGACCGCGAACTGCGCGATTGCCTCGCGAGTAAGGGCCGGAACATCGCGCACCGTTCGAAGGTCCCCTTTGATCCGGAAGATCGGCGGCAAGCCGGCCTTCAGATGGACATCGGAGGCTCCCAATTGACGCGCGGCGGTCAGGACGCGGTCGAGGATCTGACTCATCGCCAACGCCGAGGGTATCACAACGCGCACTCTCCTGATCCGGTGCCGAGATGAGGCGCGAACAACCGCCGTGAGTTACGCTGTGACGGGATGCGTTGCCCGAGTTGCGGCACCGACAACACAGCGGATTCTCGGTTCTGTGGCGGCTGTGGGGCCAAGATGTCCACGGGCCGCGTGGCACCGACGGTCAAGCTCTCGGATGACGCAAAGTTCCCGGTCAGCATCCCGCCGGGGGCCTACGTCGCACCGCCCGCATCGATCCCCCCGACCAACAACAACGCCGGACGCACGCCGATCCACATTCCGACGCCGGCGCCCGGATCGCTGAACTATCCACCGGCGGCACGTACTCCGAGCATTCCGCCCGCGAATGCCGGAATCCCACATACCGGTCCCGGCACGGTCCAGCAGCGCTCGCCGAGCGTGCCACCGCGCGCCCAGAGCCAGGCTCCGGTCGCTGCATCGCGCCGGTCGGCTTCGATGATCTCGAGTCCCTCGCTGTCGATGCCGGCCGTGCCCCGCCGCAACAGCACGCTGATCGCGGTCGTCGTGATCCTCGATCTCGGTCTCGCCGGCGCGGGAGCCATGCTGCTCGCGAAAGGCATCAGCAAATCGGCCGCGGTTCCGGCGAATCCACCGCCGGCCTCGCTCACGGTCGAGGGCCCCAAGTCCGCCGCGTTCGTGGCTCCGCCCGGCCCGACGGTGACACCGATCAACGACACCCCCGCCGCCGTCGGAAGCGGCAGTGCCGCCGTCGAAAAACGCGACGACGCTGCGAGCGCTGAACCCGCGCCCGACGCGCAGGTTGATCTCAAGAAGGATCGTAAGCGTCGTCCCAAGACTGCGCCGGCAAACAAGGCCGATACCAAGGGGCCGCTCGATCCGTACGCCACGAGCGAGGTGGCCCCTACGAAAATCCCTCGGGCTAAGGATGCGCGTCCTCGGTCCGCCGCGGGCGCGCTCGATCCATCGCCCTCGGTCGCCCCTCCGGGATTCCCTCGGGCTAAGGATGCGCGTCCTCGCTCCGCTGCGGGCGCGCTCGATCCATCGCCCTCGGTCGCCGCGCAGGTCAACTCGAAGGCGATCACAGCGAGCGGCGTGTTCCTGCTGTGTCACAACAATGCCGGCCCGGTTCACGGCTCGATCCAGATCGCATTTCAGGTGCTCGCCGACGGCCACGTGGCTCGCGTGGCGGCCGTCGAGAACACGACGGGGTCCGCCCAGCTCGCAAGCTGCCTCGCGAACACCATCGCATCCTGGACGTTTCCGCCGCATACAGGCGAGGCGGCCGAATTCGTGCGACCGTTCAAGTACGACTGACGATGACCGACGCCTCCACCACTAGTAGCTTCCGATCTCTGGCTGCCTCCTCGGGCGCGCACACCGCGCTCGTCGGCGTCGAGGTCCTCGTGCTCGATCAAGACGAACGCGTGCACGCGGGCATCGAGCAGTTGCTGTCGGAGGCGAGTCTTCACGTCACATGCGTCGGCGATTCGGAGCGCGCGCTGAAGCTCGTCGATCGCCAGTTCTTCTCGGTGATGCTGATCGACATCGATACGCCTTCGCCGCGCGCCGGCGTCAACGCGATCGAGGCGCTCAAGAAGGCCTCACCGACCTCGATGGTGATCGCGATGTCACCGCGCCGCTCGTTCGATGATGCCGTCGCGGCCGTGCGCGCGGGCGCGATCGATCTGATCCTCAAGTCTCCGGACTCGGTGACCTACTTGAAAGACCGCGTCCTCGATGCCGCCGGTCGCTCCGTCGGCAAGCGTGAGGTCGACTCGGTGCTCGTCGATATCAAGGGCGTGCACGAAGAGTTCCTGCGGCACTTCATGGAGGCCGAGCGCCGGGCGATCGACCTCGCGGATCAAGTCGCGGGTCGCGATCAGTCGCGGCTCGTCAACCTCGACGAGTTGCGCGTGCTGATCATCGACGAGGTCGACGATCTCGTCGAAGCGATGGAAGCGGCGAAGGCGAAGGGCTTCACGTTCATTCACGCGAACTCCGGCGGCGAAGGCCTCGACCGCGTCAGCACCGGCCCGTTCCATTACGCGATGGTCGCCGAGGACATCTCCGACCTCCCGGCCAAGACGATCGCACGCACGATCCGCAACCAGCATCCGGACACGGTCGTGCTGACGTTCCTCGGACCGTCCGACAACGGCCACGTCGAGCTCGTCGAGACCACGGGCTCGCGCTCGATCCTGAAGCCGTTCACAGATCCGAAGCAGCTGATCAATCGCCTCGACGAGCTCGCCGAAGCGTGGCGTGCCAAGGCGCGAGAACGTCGCTACACGCAGGCCTTCCGCGAGAAGCACTACGACTTCCTGCGGCGCTACGTCGAGCTCAAGACGAAGATCGAACGCGCGCTCAACGAAGGTCCGGGTTAGCCGGTTCGTCAACGCGTCCAACCGAGTGAGTGCTCCGAAGCATTCAATTCGGTCGGTGGAGCTTTCGGGCCGCGCCCGTTGCAACGACAGATCGGCCGCCCGCCGCGTGATGCATTCTGGCGATGCGAAAGGCTCCATCCGACGAGAACGCGGACTTCGCTGAGGACGGTGATGGACAGCCGCAGTCGCTAGCGCCCTGCCGTCTCGCGCCTGCCCACACCGCGCTCAGCGCTGACGCCAAGCGCGAGCGCTCCGGTCCGGACCAAGACCTTTGGTCTTGATCGGGGAGGAGCGTTCACGCGAGGGCCAGCGGTTGTGGGCGGCGACCGCAGAGGCTGTGAGCTACGCCGCATCACGTCGTCGGCTGAATTCGTCGGCGTTGGTCACAGCCGTGTCGCCGTCCACAGCCGTGCCGAGCGTTCTATTCGGTCGGGGGATCTCGACGAGTGTTCGGGCCTCCACCGATTGACGGCATCTCTGACACCGCCTGTAACGGATGTCCGTGGGCAATGAGCCGGAAGTGTCAGGGATGTCTCGAGGCAGCGGTGTAGACGACCTATGCGATCTGTATCCCCGCCGAATCGAGCACGGAATTCGGTTGTCAGAGCGCTCTGATACAAACAGTGCCGTAAATCTATGGCGCGCGTTCGCAAGAAACACGTTCAGCTCTCGCTCGATCAGGCGCGCAAGCCGAAGGGGCGAGGCGGATGGCGTCCCGGATCGGGGCGGCCGAAAGGTCGCAAGACTGTTTCGCACGACACGCGAGCCGAATCGCCGTCGCGGTATCCGCAACACATCACGCTGCGGATCATTGCCGGAGCGGGATCGATCGCGCGTGACTTCCTGATGAAGAAGATCCGCGCCGCCATGCGCGAGTCGCAGAAGCCGACGTTCCGGATCGTCGAGTTCAACGTGCTCTCGAATCATCTCCACCTCGTCGTCGAAGCAGATGGCCAGGTTGCATTGTCGCGCGGCATTCAAGGCTTCGCGGTGCGCGTCGCGCGGCGAGTCAATCGTGCGCTGAAGCGCAAAGGGAAGCTGTTCGCGACCCGATATCACGCGCGCGCGCTCACGACGCCGAAGGAAGTCCGCAACGTGCTGCGCTACGTACTTCTCAATCGCAAGCGCCACGCGAGCGAGACGAAGTTCGGCAGGTATTGGTGGGATCCATACTCGAGCGCGGCCTGGTTCTCCGGCTGGAGCAAGCCGATCCCGAGAGACACCGATTGGAAGCGCGAGCTGCTGGCGGAGCCGGCTCCGACCGTCGCCGCGACGACGTGGCTACTGACCACGGGCTGGCGCCGCAATGGACTGCTTAGATTCGATGAGGCGCCCGCGGGCTGATCCAGGTGCTGCGGATGCAGCGAAGCTCGTCGGATTCGGACTCGACCACTGACACGGACCGAGCTCAGGAAGCTCGACGGGGAGGGTTTCTCCGACGACGAGGGGCGTCGAGCTGTGTGTCGTTAACGAAGCCGTCCGCCGATCCCCGGTCGATTGCGGCCGGCCTGCGGCCGAACCGGCCGATGCACGCCGAGGTTTCACGATCTTGCGGCGGCATGATCCCTGCTGTGCGACGCGCGCATGCAGGAGTACGCTCATGGAGATGCTCGCGAAATCGGAAGCAGCGGAGGCGGCGAAGCTCGTGGGGCTCGGACACCGGCCGTTGACGCGGACCGAGTTCATGAAGCTCGGCGAACAAGGATTTTTCGACGACGAGCGCGTCGAGCTCCTGTTCGGGGTCGTGGTCGAAATGTCGCCGACTGATCCGGCACACGACGAATCGGTCTACGAGGTCGCTCGTCGCCTGGCCGAGGCCCTCGGCAAGCACGCGAAGGTTCGGACGCAGAGCTCGTTTGCGGCCCGCGAAGACTCCCAGCCGTTGCCGGATGTCGTGGTCGCGCCGAACCGAGCATATTGGGAAGATCATCCAGATCACGCGTTCTTGATCGTCGAGGTCGCGCGGTCTTCGGTGCGCAAGGATCGTGGACCGAAGAAGGTGCTCTACGGCATCACGTCCGTCGACGAGTACTGGATCGTCAATCACCTGACGTCGTCGGTCGAGGTCTATCGCGACCACGGACCGCTCGGCTGGAAGAGCTTCACGACCCACGCCCGCGGTGAGACGATCTCTCCGCTCAGGTTTCCGGACGTGAAGATGCTCGTCTCCGATCTGCTTCCGCCGACGTCGATCGCAAGAAAACGCAAACGGACCCGTAAGACTCGGCGAACGTAAACGTTGTCCGCCGGTCGCCGGACGACAGCGACCGAGCTCCGGCCGAATCGGACGTCGCTCGTCGAGGTTTCACGATCTTGCAGCGGCGTAGCGTGTGCTTTGCCGAGCAAGCGTGAAGGAGTACGCTGATGCAGATGCTCTCAGCTCATGCCGCTTTGATCGCGAAGGCTGCGGGGCCGCAACTCCGGCCGCTCAAGCGCGTCGAGTACGACCGGCTTGCCGCCGAGGGATTCTTCGAACACGAACGGGTCGAGCTGCTCTGCGGAATGGTCGTCTCGATGCCGCCGCTTAGCGTCGAGCACAACGAGTCCGTGTCCCGGCTGCATCGGTTGCTCGACCGGCAGCTCGCGGATCGCGCCATCGTTCGTTCACAGAGCTCGTTCCCGACCTCGGATGATTCCGAGCCCGAGCCGGATATCTACGTCATCCCGAACGGGTCCTACTGGAAACAGCATCCGGAGCGTGCGTTTCTGGTCGTCGAAGTCGCGCGGTCGTCGGTCGAGCGCGATCGTGCCAAGCAGTACCTGTACGCGAACGGCCGCGTCGACGAGTACTGGATCGTCAACCACGAGCAAGGCAAGGTCGAGGTCTATCGCGAACCGAGAGACGGCGTGTGGAGGGTCCGAACGGTGCATCAGCGCGGCGAAAGCGTGAGTCCGGTTGCGTTTCCCGACGTCAGGATTTCCGTCGGAGACGTCCTGCCGCCGGCGGACATCGAATAGATCTCGCGCGGTTGCAGTAGCTGACAGAGCCTTTGCGTATAGTTTCACGGTGCTCGGCCCCAAGACCGTCGTCATCGTCAATCCCAAGTCGCAGGGTGGGCGGCTCGGTAAGCGATGGCGTGACCTCGCCGACACGATCGGGCGCGCGTTTCCGTTCGACGAGGCGCTGACGAAAGGCCCGGGAGACGCGACGAAGCTCGCGCGCGAGGCGCTGCGTGCCGGTGTCGAGCGGGTGGTCGCGATCGGCGGCGATGGCACAGTGAATGAAGTCGTCAACGGATTTTTCGACGAGCGAGGCGTCGCGATCAAGCCCGAGGCGAGCTTCGGGCTGTTGCCGTTTGGCACGGGCGGAGATTTTCGGCGAACGATGAACATCCCGCTCGAGCTCGCGGATGCGGCCGCGGTGATCGCGGCGAATCATTGCCGCAAGATCGATGTCGGCAAGCTCGAGCTGACGACGAACGAAGGCACGCGCGCGCTGCGGATGTTCGCGAACATCGCGTCGTTCGGGGTGTCGGGGGTCGTCGATCGGTTGGTCAACGAGTCCGGCAAGAAGCTCGGCGGCAAGATCTCGTTCGCGATCGCGACGGCGCGCGCGACGTGGGCGTACAAGAACCAGCGCATCCAGCTGATCTTCGACGGCAAGCCGAGCGATCGCGTCGAGGCGACGATCAACACGGTCGCGATCGCGAACGGAAAATACTTCGGCGGCGCGATGATGGTCGCGCCGAATGCCGAGGTCGATGACGGCGTGTTCGACGTGATCGCGATGGGCGACTTCAATTTCGGCGACCTGCTCAAGAGCGGGCGCCGGCTGTACAAGGGCACGCACCTCGCAATGGACAAGGTCACGGCGCGGCGCGCGCGCATCGTCGAGGCCGAGCCGATCGAGCCGGGTGCGATCGTCGAGCTCGATGTCGATGGCGAGGCGTTAGGGCGGCTGCCCGCGCGGTTCGAGCTGTTGCCCGGCGCGCTCTCGATGGTCGTCCCCGGCGTGGGTGTAAGCGCGATGGGATGATCCATGCTGCGCATCGTTCACGGCAATCGGGCGGAGAGTCTCTTGTCGGCGCTGCTCGAAGCACTGCCTCGGCCACTCGACCCGTTCGTAGCGCAAACCATCGTCGTCGGTAGTCATCTCGTCGCACGCTGGCTGCAGCGCGAGATCGCGATCGCGCGTGGGATCGCCGCGGGTCTCGAGCTGCCGACGTTCGATCGGTTCATCGAGCGCACGTGGACCGAGGACGCGGCGGCGCGCGCGGCGGGCATCACCGGGCTCGATCGCGGTCAGCTCGGCGCGATGATCGCTTCGGTGCTCGCGGACGAGGACGTGATCGCGCGCGTTCCGATCGTGCGCGCGTACCTCGACGCCGCGCCCGCACCTGGAGATCGCGCGGGTCCTCGTCGTGTCCAGCTCGCGGATCGGCTCGCGGATCTAACGTGGCAGTACGCAACGACGCGCCCCGACTGGATGCCGGCGCTGCTCAACGGGCGCGCGCCGACCGAGCTCGACGATCATCCGGGCGCGGCCTGGCAAGCCGCGGTGATCGGCGCCGCGTTCGAACGACTCCATCGCATCGCACCGACGAAGCGCTACTCGCCGACACCGCTACTGCCGCTCGCTCGCCGGCGCGCAGAGCTCGCCCCACCGATCCTCGGAACGCCCGTCTCGGTGTTTGGCCTGTCGTTTCTGCAGCGCTCGCAGCTCGAGGCGCTGAGTGATCTCGCACAGACATCGCAGGTGACGGTGTACCTGCTCGATCCGTGTCGCGAGCTGTGGGACGACGTCCGCGGCCGTTCTGCGGCTCCGGCCGGCGACGGTGCAGAATCCCCGGCGGGGGACGATCCGTTGCCGCTCGTCCTGTGGGGGCGTCCCGTGCGCGACACGCTCGCGGCGCTCGTCGAGCGATCGGGGGGCAACGTCGACGATGCATTTGTAGAAGCCGCGGGCGAGTCTGCGCGCGAGCGCATGCTGTTCGACATGCTCGATCGCCGGCCGGCCGATCGAGCCCAACATGGAGCGAGCCAGCGAAGGCTGGGGAGCGAAGTCGTCCGCGAAGCGGGCGTGACGGTGTTCGCGTGTCCGAATCCGCGGCGCGAGCTCGAGGTCGTCGCCGATGAAGCGCGGCGCAGCCTCGACGAAGATCCCACGCTGCGCGCGCACGAGATCGCGGTGTGGATCGCAGGCGGCGATCGCGAGCGCTATCTCGCGCAGGCACCGTCGGCGTTCGAGGCGGTGGGCGTGCCGTATCATCTCGTCGACGCACCGATCAACGATCGCGGGCGGATCGGGGAAGCCGTGCTCGCGCTCCTCGAGCTGCCGACCTCGGCGATGCGGCGGCGTGATCTGTTGCGCGTGATGACGCATCCGGCGGTGCTCGCCGGATTTCCGCACGTCGATGCCGAGGACTGGGTCGGGTGGACCGAGCGACTCGGCATCGTGCACGGCAGCGATGGCGACGCCCACACCGGGACGTACCTCGAGGATCATCACGGGCACTTTCACTGGGATCAGGGCGTGCGGCGGCTCGCGCTCGGCGCGTTCATGGTCGGCGATCGCGGCCCCGTCGTCGTCAACGATCCGAAATACGGCCGGCTCGAGGTCGCGCCCGAGGAGATCAGGCCGGAGCTGCAGGCGAGCGCGGCGACGTACGCGCTCATGATCCGTTCGCTGTGCGCGGACGCCGCTTGGCTGGCGACCTGTGAATATTCTCTCGCGAGGTGGGCCGAGATCTTCGTCGGGATCGTCGATAGCTACCTCGCGGCGCGCAGCGATGATGCCGCACGCGATCTCGAGCGCGTGAAGTCGACGCTCGCCGGTCTCGCACGACTTGATCTCGATGGACGCGCGCTCGGGTTTCGTGAGGCGCGCGAGTATGCGGCGCGGTTGATCGAATCGGCGCGAAGCAACCGCGGTGAGCCGCTTGCCTCGGGCGTGATGGTCGCACCGGTCGGCGCGATGCGCGCGGTGCCGTTTCGTGTGACGTTCGTCGTCGGGCTCGACCAAGGCGGGTTCCCGGCCACCGATCAACCCAATCCGCTCGATCTCCGGACGACGCCGCGGCCCGGCGACGTGACACCGCGCGATCGCGATCGCCACGCGTTCCTCGAGCTGCTGCTGTCCGCGCGCGATGCGTTGTATCTATCTTACGTCGCCTCCGAGGAGAAGAGCGGCTCGGCGCTCGGGCCATCTTCGGTCGTCCTCGAGCTGGCAGATGCGCTTGCTCCGTACCTCGGCGAGACGGCACTCGTGCCCCGATCAAGTCGCGAGGCGCTCGCCGCGATGACCGTGCGCCACCCACTGCACCGGTTCACGGAGTATAAGCGCGATGGAGTGGACCAACGCTCCGTCGTGCCCGCGGTCGAGCGCGAACGCTGGGCGAAAGGCGTGCGCGACGCGATCCGCACGCATCTGCGACTGAGCGGACAGCCGGTGCCCGATGAAGACGGCATGCTCGAGCTGATCGCGGATCCTTCGCAAGCCGCGCTACGGGATGCGCTCGCGCTCGTCGAGGCGCCCTCGGCCGCGCCACGTCCGCCGATCGCGCGTGCACTTTCGGTCGCGAACTTGCGGACGTTCCTCGAGTATCCGATCCAGGCCTGGGCACAGGCGGTGCTCGGCCTGTACGAGCTCGACGACGACACGGTCACCGATCATAGCGACGAGCCGTTTCAGGTCGATCGCATGCAGCGTGCCCTGCTCCTGCGCGAGGTCCTCGCGGCGTGGCTCCGCGATCCCGGTGCGGGCGTCGGCGTGCACTACGATCGCGCAGTCGCCGGCATGCAGCTGCGCGGGCAGTATCCCGTCGGTGTGTTCGCCGATGCGGAGCGCAATCGCGATCTGCACACGCTCGAGCAATGGCGCGCACACCTCGGCCCGATCGCCGTCGGTGGCGTCACGCGGATCGGCTTCGGGCGCGCGCACTCGCCGGGCGCCGAGCTCCGTGCAGCCCTCGAGATCTCCTTGTCCGGAGGCCGAACCGTTCGACTGATGGGACAGACCGAGATCTTGCTCGGGACCGGCAAGCGCACCTCGGTCGTGCCGACGCTGCGTGACTGGAAGCCGAGCACGCCGTATCACCTGCGCGGCGCGCTCGATCACCTCGTGCTCGCGGCCGCTGGACTCGCGCCGACGGGGCACACGCACGTCGTCCTCGATCCGAACGGCAAGGCGGCGTGGGTCGATCACGCACCGTGGGCGCAAGACGAGGCCCAGAAATTTCTCGCGAGCTTGTGCACCGAGCTCCTCGACGAATCGCACGGCTACCTGCTGCCGTTCGATGCGCTCGTCAAGGCGCTCGGCGGCGATATGCCGAAGCTGACGAGGCACGGCGACCTCACGGGTGGCCTCGGCTACGGTCCGATCGATCGGCGCGACGGGCTCGCCCTGCCCCGCAATCCGCTCGCGATCGCGCAGCGCCGCCTGCGGCCGCTCGTCGTGCGGATGACCGGCGAGCACGGCTTCGAGGTCGACGCATGACGATCGTGCGCGCTCTGCGTCCCGAGGCACTGCCGCCGGCGAGCGATCGGTTCGTCGTGGTCGAGGCGTCCGCCGGGACCGGCAAGACGTTCTTCCTCGAGCATCGCGTCGTCGATCTGATCCTCGCAGGCGCCGAGCTCGGCCAGATCTTGCTCGTCACGTTCACCGACAAAGCCGTCGCCGAGCTGCGCATGCGGATCCGCGACCTCCTCGATCGCTTGTCGCGGCAGATGACGGATAGCGCCCCGGCCGGCACCCCGTGCTGGGAGATCGACGACGCTGCGCGTGCTCGGCTGCGGGCTGCGGTGATCGCGTTCGATCACGCGCCGATCTTCACGATCCACGGCTTCTGTCATCGCGTGCTGATCGAGGATGCGTTCGCCGCGCGGCGCTTGTTCGTGCAGACGCAAGTCGCCGACGAGGTCGCGTTCGACGCCGCGTTCGCCTCGCTGTTGCGCGAGCGGTTTGCGCGCGAGCCCGCCGACAAAGAGCTGCTGGGAGCTTTTCTCGAGAGCGGCCGCAGCGTCGACGATCTGCGCCGGTTGCTGCTCAAGTGCGCGCGCACCGGAGCGAAGCCGCGCGCGCCGTACGATCCGGAAGCGATCAACGCGCTGGGTGAGGAGCTACAGGCTGCGCTCGGCACGCCGGAACAGCGCGCGCGCGTCGCGGTCGATGGTCACGGCAAGCAGCACCTCGAGGGTTGGCTGCTCACGATCGGCAACGCGCTCGGTAAGGCGCCCGCAGGCACGCCTGCCGCGCGCGTGCTCGCGAGCATCGATCAGCTCCGCGACGTCGCCAAGACCCTGCTCGGCCGGCTGAAGAAGCCCGCGCCGCCGGAGCTCGCCGACGTGTTGCGCCGGGTCGCCATCAGCATCTCGCTCGGCGAGGCGATCGCGACGGCGTTCTTGCCGCGCGTTGTCGACCGACTCGCCTCGGACAAGGCGGAGCAAGGTCAGTTCGACTACGACGACATGCTCGAGCTCGTGCACCGCGCGTTGCGCGACGAGCGTGGACCGGAGCTCGCGATGCGGCTACGCGCGCGCACGCCGTGGGTGATGATCGACGAGTTCCAGGACACCGATCCGGTCCAATGGAACATCTTCCGCTCGGTGTGGATGCATCCAGATGCGCGCGGTCTCGTGATCGTCGGCGATCCGAAGCAGGCGATCTACGGGTTCCGCGGCGCCGACGTCGAGACCTATCTCGACGCCCGCAACGAGCTCCAGCGCAACGGCGCGACCGAGGTGACACTCGACGTCAACCGGCGATCGACGGCGCCGCTCGTCGATGCCATCAACACGATCCTGATCGGCACGTTCGGCACGGCGCTGCTCCAGGGCGCGATCGAGTACGACAAGCCCGTTCGCTCGTGCGGCGAGGTGATCTGCGACGAAGGCGAGCCGGTCACCGTGTTCGCGATGGCCGGCTCCGGCAAGGAGGCCAACACGACGGCCCTGCGAACCGCGATCGGAGTCGCGATCGAACAGCTTCGAGATGCGCCGCCGAACTGGCGCGGCCGAAATGGCGAGCCACCGTTCTCGCTCGGTCAGGTGATGGTGCTGACGCGAAGCAACAGCGAGAGCGCCGAGATCGCGACGGCGTTGCGCGCACGCGGGCTGCCGTGTGCGCTCGTCGAGAGCGACAAGCTGTTCGAGACGCGCGAAGCCTCGGAGCTCGCGGATGTGCTCGCCTCGATCGCGGCACCGCGTGATCGCTCGGTGCGGTTGCGCGCGCTGCGGACGCGCTACTTCGATGTGCCGTGGGCCGATCTGATGAAGGTCGTCGATGCACCGGATCATCACCCATTGATCGCGCGGCTGTTCGACTGGGCTGCGCTCGGGGCGCGTCGCAATTACGAGCTGCTGTTCCGCAAGCTCGTCGAGGACAGCCGGTTCGCCGAGCGCGCGCTCGTGCTCGGTGGCGGCGAGCGTGCGCTGACGAATACGTGGCACTTGCTCGAGCTGCTCCTCGAAGAGGTCGCGCGCTCGCGGAGTGACTTGCACGAGCTCGTCGTGCAGTTGCGCCGCTGGATCAACGACCGCTCCGATCGGTTCGATGATCGCGACGTCCAGCGCGCCGAGACCGACGCCGACTCGATCCGCGTGCTCACCGTGCACAAGGCCAAGGGGCTCGAGGCACCGTACGTGTTCCTCTACGGTGGCGTCAGCCCGGGGCCGAGCGGTCTCAAGATCAATACGCTACGCGCCGTGGCCGTGGCCGGCTCGGAGGCCAAGCGCGTGCTCGTCGTCGATCCGCAGGATCCCGAGATCGTGAGGCGGCTCGAGGCGGAAGGCGATGCCGAGAATCAACGCCTCGCGTATGTCGCGCTGACCCGCGCGCAGGTTCGGCTGTACTTGCCGCTGTACGGCGACCGCACGGTCAAGGATCGCACGATGTATCAGCCGATCCAGCGCTGCCTGAAACCGCATCTGGATCCGCGGCGGCCGCTCGCGGCGTCATCGCGGCCGCTCTTCAACATCATCGATGTTCCCGTCGGTGCCGAAGAGCTGGCGCCGGCGCCGCTCGATGCGCTCGCAGGATTCCACGCCGCGGCGCCTCCGGCGGTCGGCGAGCTCGCGCCGATCGATGGTGTCCGTGGCGGTTTATCGACGCTGTCGTATACGCGGCTCGCGCACGATCTCGAGGCGGCAGCTATCACACCGAATGCCGGCGAGGCGCCACTCGAGATCGACGCCGCGGAATTTGACTCCGACGACGCCTCGGGCCAGGTCGGTCCCGAAGATCTGCCGCCGGGTGCCGCGTCGGGACTCTTGCTGCACGATCTGCTGGAGACCGCCGATCTCACGCATGCACGCGGCGCAGACACCGGAGCATGGTCGACCGATCACATCGTGATCGATCAGCTCCGCAACGCGGCACGCAAGCGTGGGATCGGCGCGCGCTATCTCCCGCACGCAGCGCGCCTCGTGCACGCGACGCTGACGTCACCGCTGCAGCTCGTCGACGGCGGCGAGCTTCCGGCGCTGGTTGCCGCGCCGCGCCTGGCACGCGAGGTCGAGTTTTCGTTCCCGCTGCCCGAGGTTCGCGCGGCGGTCGGTTCAGCCGTACGGGGGCTGGTCCGCGGCTACATCGACGTGCTCGTGTCGTGGGACGACGAGCTCTGGGTCCTCGACTACAAGAGCGACGTGCTCGTCGGCGAGAACCTCGCGGTCGCGGCGGCCGAACGCGCGAAGCAAAAGTATGCCGTGCAAGCGCGGCTCTACGCGATCGCGGCGGATCGACTGCGGGGCGAGCGCCGGCTGGCCGGCCTGTTGTTCGCGTTCGTGCGCTACGGGCTCGTCGTCCCGATCCGGACCACGGCCGAAACGATCGCCGGCTGGACCGATTGGCTCGGCGGGCTCGCCGATCGCGACGCCCGTGATCGAACGAGCCAGCGAACGCTGCCGAGCGACGCCGGAGATGGAGCGAGCCAGCGAACGCTGGCGAGCGAGGACGACGACGGAGCGAACCCGCGAACGCCGGTGAGTGGGCCCGACGGAGCAAGCCAGCAAACCCTCGGGAGCGGGTTTCGCTCGTGACGCTGCATCCCCGCGGCACACTGCGCTCGAAATTCGAGCCCCCTCGAACCGGGCCCGATGAGGTGTTTCGGCGGCTCGGCGCCGGCGCACGCAAGTGCGATCTCGGAGACGAAGGGCTGTATCTCGCCGAGGAGCTCGTGCGCGCCGACGCGTGGCTCGGTGGCAACGATCCCGAAGCGCTCGCGATCCTCGTGCTCGCGCTGATGATCGCGCAGCGTCAGGGATCGAGCCACCTTCCGCTCGGCCCCAAAGGTCCACTCAAGGAGATCGTGCGCGACATCGTGCGCGTCTCCGGGATCGATGTCGATCAAGGCCGCCTGCTGAAAAAGATCGCGAGTCTGACGGGACCGCCGCAATTCGGATCGGTGATCGGTATCGACGAGGCGCGGCAGCCATTGATCGTCGATCAGGGCCGCCTCTACACCGAGCGTACGCGGTGGCTCGAAAAGCGCGTGGCGGCGCGGCTCGCGGAGCGCTTGCGAGGACCTGTCGTGGACACATCGCGCGTGATCGCGGAGATCGCCGCGCAGCCGCAGCTGTCGGCGGAGCAAGCGCGTGCGGTCGAGCTCGCGCTGTCCGGGAAGCTCGGCGTCGTCACCGGCGGCCCGGGCACCGGCAAGACCGTCGTCGCGGGGGCGATCATCCGTGGCTTCGCGCGGCTCGGCATCGCGAACATCGCGCTCGCGGCACAGACGGGAAAGGCCGCGAACCGGTTGACCGAGGTGATCGGCGATCAGCTCGCGAAGCTCGCCGATCGATCCGATCTCGATCGCGCGCTCGTCGCCACGTTGCCGGCCGCGCAGACGTTGCATCGCCTGCTCGGCTATCGCGGCAACGGCTTCGCGCACCACGCGCAGAGTCCGCTCCCCGTCGGCGCGCTGATCATCGACGAGGCCTCGATGGTCGACCTCGAGCTGATGGACGCGGTCCTCGATGCGCTGCCCGCGTCGGCGCCTCTCGTGCTGATCGGCGACGCACATCAGCTGCCCGCGATCGATGCCGGCCAGATCCTTGCAGATCTCGCGGACCACGAAGGTGTCGCGACCTCGCGCGTCGCGTTTCTCGAGCACAGCTACCGCATGGACGCGGACGATCCGCGCGGTCGAGCGATCCTCGAAGCCGCGGCCGCCGTTCGCAACGGCTCGGCGCAGAAGCTCGCCGACGGCAAGCTCGCGACGTCACGCACGCCGGGCACGCTCGCGTTCTCCGGCGTCGAGTGGGTCGAGATCGCGCCGGACGGTTCGCGCGATCTCACGCTCGCCGTCGCGGAGGCGTTCCATCATCACTTCGATGGACCGAAGGCGCAGCGCACCGCCGATCGCGTCGTGTTCGAGTTCGAGGACGGCCAGATCAAGCCCGCGCAAGCGGCCGAGCTCGAGCTCCTCTGGCGTCAGCTCGCGCGCGCACGCCTGCTCACGGTCACGCGCGGACAGCCGACCGGATCGATCGCGATCAACGCGTTCCTCCACGCGCGCGCCCTCGAGCGAATGACGGTCGTCGGGCGCCCAGACTTCGTGCCCGGCGAGCCGGTGATGATCACCGCAAACGATTATCAGCGCGGGCTGTTCAACGGCGATCAGGGAATCGTGATCCGCGCCGATGAAGGACTCGGGCGCCATCACTTTCGCGCCGTGTTTCGCGTCGCGGGTCGCCTGATGCCGTTTGCGATCGAAGCACTGCGCGATCGGCTCGAGCTCGCGTGGGCGCTCACCGTGCACAAGAGCCAGGGCTCGGAGGTCGATGCCGCGTGCCTCGTGCTCCCACACGAGGACTTGCCGCTCGTCACGCGCGAGCTGCTCTACACCGCGATCACGCGAGCACGAACCAGCGTCGTCGTCGCAGGTTCCCGCGCCGTGCTGGCCGCCGGTGGCAAGCGCAACGCGCTCCGGCACTCCGGGCTCACCGACCGGATGCGGGCTACCCTCTTGCCGTGACCTCCACCGCCTGCCCTCACACCGAACGCCGCGAGGGCGTCTGCGTCGTGTGCGGCGATTGCCTGCACGAGGTGATCTTGAACCGCGCGTGTTTCTTGTGCGGCACGACCGAGCTCGATCCGATCGCGATGTCTCCGAAGAAGCCGGCGAAGTTGATCCCGCCGGAACAGCTCCGACGGAGGAAGCCGTAGTTGTGCTCGCGGTCTGGCGCCGGTACCCTGATCCGGCGTGAGATCGACGGATGGCGCAACCCTTCCTCTGCTAGAGAGTGGCGCCGTCGAGCAGCACGAGGCCTGTTCGTGGTTGTTCCTGCTGTTACAACGCGATCGGCCGCTCGAGCCATCGGCGCGGTATCGGCTCGGCCGGGAGGTGATCGCGCTCGGTCGCGGCACGCGTGGTTGCGTCGAACACAAAGCACGGCTCGAGATCACCGTCGATGATCCTTGGATGTCCACGGCGCACGCGCAGATTGTCCGCGAGGGGAAATGCTGGCTTCTGAGCGACGCGGGCTCGCGGAACGGAACGCTGTGCAACGGTGTCGCCGCGACTCGCACCGTGCTCGAGGACGGCGATGTGATCGAAGTGGGCCGGACGTTCTTCCTGTTTCGGGCGGCGCTCGAGACGCCGCGGGATCAGCGCGATCTCGTCGATGAGAGTGAGCTGCCGCAGCTCGGAGACGTCTTGCGCACGATCTCGCCGACCTTCGCGGGTGCGCTCGCCAGCCTCGCCCGCCTCGCCCGGTCGCAGATCTCGATCGTGATCGTGGGCGAGTCGGGCACCGGCAAGGAGGTGCTCTCGCGCACCATCCACGAGCTCTCGGGTCGAAGCGGGCCGTTCCTCGCCGTGAACTGCGCAGCCCTGCCGGACTCGATCGTGCAGAGCGAGCTATTCGGTCACAAGAAGGGCGCGTTCTCTGGCGCGCTCGAAGACAGCCCCGGACTCGTGCGCAGCGCCGATCGTGGCACGCTCTTACTCGACGAGCTCGGCGACCTCGGGGCGGCCGGTCAAGGCGCGCTGCTCCGCGTGCTGCAGGAAGGCGAGGTGTTGCCGATCGGCGGAAATCGCCCTGTGGACGTGGATGTTCGCGTCCTGTCGGCGACCCACCGCGATCTGGCATCGCTCGCGAAAGCGGGCTCGTTCCGCAGCGATCTGCTCGCGCGGCTCTCCGGGTTCGTGTTCCGCGTCCCGCCGCTACGCGAACGCCGCGAGGATCTCGGCATCCTGATCCGCGCGCTGATTCGCGTGCATGGATCCGGCGCGAGTGCGATCAGTTTCGGGCAGGACGCCACCCGGGCCATCCTCGCGTACGACTGGCCGCTGAACGTGCGCGAGCTGGAGAAGTGCATCACCGCCGCGATCGCACAATCGCCGGATGGATCGATCCAGACGAGCCACCTGCCCGAGCAGGTTTGCGCACATCGCCCACCCGCCGTCGTACGCAAAGCGGCGGGCCCGATGGGGCCCGAACGCGATGTCCAACGCCGCGAGCGTCTCGTGCGGCTGCTGGAAGAAACGGGCGGCAACATCAGCGAGATCGCTCGCGTGATGGGCACGGCACGCGCCCAGATTCATCGCTGGCTGCGCAAGTACGAGCTCGACCCCGCCACCTTCCGCCGCTAAGCACGGGTGTATCGCGGCTGTATCGTGGAACGTGGTGGAGCCTGTATCACCGTGGACCGCGCGCAGGGGTGGCTCGCGGTTTCACGCATCTACGTCGACAGCGCCCGGGCACGTCGTGTGCTCCTGAGCCGTGAATGCGCAACTCGGACCACGCACGCGACCGACTCACGGTTGTCGGTGGTGGGCTCGTCGGCTCCTTGCTCGCCGTGTACCTCGCACGCCGCGGCTTCGGCGTCGACGTGTTCGAACGCCAGCCTGATCCGCGGATGCCCGGTCCCCGCAGCTCGCGTCCCTCGATCAACTTGACACTCTGCGAGCGCGGGCTCGCTGCACTCGACGCAGTCGGGCTCAAGGATCGCGTGCTAGCCCTGACCGTGCCCGTATACGGCCGACGGATCCACCTGATCGACGGATCGACCGCCTTCCAACCGTACAGTAACCGCGGCGAGGCGATCCATTCGATCTCTCGCAACGAGCTGAACGCGGTGCTCGTGGCCGCCGCGGAGCGCGAGCGCGGCGTGGCCTATCACTTCGATCAGAAGTGTACCGGCCTCGATTCTCGCGGCGGCACCGTTAGCTTCGAGCATGCCGTCACGAAGGCGCGCACCGAAGTCGGGCCCACCAAGATCTTCGGCGCCGACGGAGCGTACTCCGGCGTGCGACTGCAGCTCCAGAAGACGGAGTTGTTCGACTATTCGCAGCAATACTCGCCGCAGGGCTACAAAGAGCTCGCGATCCCGGCAGGTCCGGAAGGTCGCCCGGTGCTCGAAGCCGACGCGCTGCACATCTGGCCGCGCGGCGACTTCATGCTGATCGCGTTCCCGAACCGTGATGGCAGTTTCACGTGTGGCCTCTACGCTCCCTTCCACGGCGAGCACTCGTTCGCGTCGCTGACGACCGAGGAACGCCTGGTCGCGTTCATGCACGAGCAGTTTCCGGATATCGCTCCGTGCATCCCTTCGATCGCCGAGCAATTCTTCGCGCGGTCCGCGAACACGATGGTCACGGTGCGGTGCCGGCCTTGGTCGCGACACGGCAACGTCCTGCTCGTCGGCGATGCCGCTCACTCGATCTTGCCGTCGTATGGCCAGGGCGCGAATGCCGGCTTCGAAGACTGTGCCGTCCTCGACCGCTGCATCGAGCGCCACCCGAACGACTGGCGCGGTGTGTTCGCCGAGCTCGAGGAGCTGCGCCGTCCCGAGATGGATGTGATGGCCGACCTGTGCGTCGAGCACTTCTACGAGCTCCGCGAGCATGTCGCCGAACCGCGGTTCCTCCTACGCAAGGCGGTCGAACGCCGGCTGCAGGAGCTGTACCCTGAACGGTTCGCATCGCTGTACTCGCTGGTCGCGTTCACGCGGACGCCTTACTCGGAGGCCGTGCGCATCGAGAGCCGCCAGCGTGCGCTCGTCGATCGCATCCTCGCGGTCGACGGGATCGAGCAGAAGTTTCGCTCGGAGATGACCACACTGGTCGAACATTGCCTGCAGGAGGTCGCATGATCACGACACAGCATTCCGGAGCTCCGGCCGACGTCCAACCGCTCGTCTCGCTCGCGCTCAGCTTCTGGGGCGCGAAGGCAGCGATGACTGCCGTAGACCTTGGTGTTTTTGGCGAGCTCGCGCGCGGCCCCCGAGAAGAGAAGGAGCTCGCGACCGCGCTTGGCTTCGCGGGCCGCGGCGCGCGCGACTTCTTCGATGCGCTCGTGGCGATCGGCCTGCTCGAGCGTCGAGGCCAGACCTACGCGAACACACCGATGGCGGAGCAGTACCTCGATCCTTCCAAGCCCTCCTATATCGGCGGCGTGTTCGAGATGACGAACCAGCGCCTCTATCCGGTGTGGTGCGAGCTCGCGGTCGCACTGCAGACCGGATTGCCCCGCAACGAAGCGAAGGACGAGAACGACTACTACGCGAATCTCGGGCGCAGCTCGGATCGGCTCGCCGTCTTCCTGCGCGGCATGACCGGGCTCTCCGCGGCCGCATCGCGCGCGATCGCCGAGCAGGCGCCGTGGGGCGACTACCGCACGTTCCTCGATGTGGGTGGCGCCGAAGGTGGTCTCGCCGTACGCATCGCGTCCGCGCATCCCCACCTGACGGGCGGCTGTTTCGAGCTGCCGGGCGTGGCTGGCTACTTCGACGCGTACGTCGCGCGCTTCGGCCTCTCGGATCGATTGCAGTTCCACGGCGGGGACTTCTTCGAGGATCCACTTCCGAAGGCCGACGTGATCGTGATGGGGCACGTCCTCCACAACTGGAACCTCGATCAGAAGCGCGCGCTCGTCCGTAAGGCATACGCGGCGCTGCCTCCGGGCGGGATGCTTCTCGTTCACGAATGTCTGATCGACGACGAGCGCAAGCAGAACGCATTCGGGCTGCTGATGAGCCTCAACATGCTGCTCGTCACGCGTGAGGGCTTTGGCTTCACCGGCGCCGAGTGCCAGGCATGGATGTGGGAAGCGGGGTTCGGCAAGACACGCGTCGAGCACCTCTGCGGATCCGAGTGGATGGTGGTCGCGATCAAATGAAGGAAACAGCCATGCAGAATGCGTTCAGCGAGCCGCAGGACATCAACGTTCTGATGCGACAGGGCCACATCTACATCGCCGACATCGAGGAGCTGTGCATCGACCTCGTCCGGAAGCACTGTCGACGTCTCGGGCGACCTGTCACCGTCCTCGAGATCGGCTGTGCCTCGGGCATCACGTCGCAGCGGCTCGCTCGCGAACTTCCCGAAGCCAAGATCATCGCCCACGAGGAGTACGCGCCATTCGCCGCGCTCGCCACCGAGCGACTGCGCGACACTCGCGTCGTGTTGCGCTCGGAGCCATTATCCGACCTGCGCGAGCCCGTCGACGTGATTCTCTCCGCCGGTGCGCACCACCACCTTCCGAGCGATTACCTGCACCACGCGCGTTCCCTGCTGCGCGACGATGGTGCGTTTGTCCTCGCCGACGAGTTCTGCCCCGAGTACTGCACTGCCGAAGAGCTCGCCCACTTGTCTCGCGCGCCTGCGATTCACCTCGCACACGGATACGTGCTCACCAGCCTGGACGAGATCGAGCAGTACCGGCGTGCGGGAACGTTGCCCGCGCGCGCTCGCGAGATGGAAGGCCGGCGACGACGCGCTCTCTGGCACTGGTATCGGTTCGTCGTGGATCAGGCGATCTCGGGCGGTCACATCGAGGTCGCCGTCGCCGAGCTCCAGAGTGCGCGTGACGATCTCGTGACCGGCGAGGAGGCCGAGCACAAGCTCGCGCCCAGTATCGTCGAGCGCCAGATCGCGCTCGCCGGTTTCCACATCGCGCGCAAGCACGTGCTCGGCCCACCGCAGGACCCTTCACTGCACAGCATGATCACTTACGAGCTAGAGGCCGCGCGCTGAAGGATCTCGACGTGCTCGGGAATCTCGACGAGCATGCGCCGGCGCATTGCCTGGTCGGGGATCCGTGCGGCGCGCTCGGTCAGGCGAGCGGCGGCTTGGTGGATTGCCGCGATGCCCGCGCGGGGATCCCCGTGTGCGCAGAGCGCGTCCGCATGGGCAAGCCGGAGCAGCGGCTCGGATTCGGTCACGATGCCGAGCTGCTCGAGTAGGTCGACACCCTCGCGTGCCGCACCGAGCGCGGCGGCGGTGTCGCCACACGCGAGCGACGCGCGCGAGAGGATCGCGAGCGCGCCGATGCGCACCGCGGGCACGCGGGTCAGGGCGCCCGCGGCCGCACGCGCTTCTTCGAGCGCTGCCTGCAGATCTCCCTCGCGCAGCAGGATCTTCGCGAGCTCGGCGCGCGCGAGCCCTCCGAACATCCAGTTGCCGGCGGCAAATAGCCTCGGGATGGCCTCGAGCTCGACGGCGCGCGCCTCCTCCAGCCGGTCGAGCCGAGCGAGGGCTGAGCCGAGGTGGATCATCGCGAAGTCGGCTACGAGCCCCTCGAGGCCGTTCGCCGTCGCGAGCGCCAGCGTCTCGCGCAGGATCTGTTCGCCCTCCGCGAACGCGCCGACCGACACCCGCGCCCACCCGATGTGGATGCGAGCCATCGCCAGGTTCATGCCGTCGCCAACGAGCTCGCACTCGACCGCGCAGCGTTCGCATGCGAGGAGCCGAGCCCACGGATCCCAGTCGATGTACGACCACCACGAGAACTGGCCGCCGGGTACCATCGCGGTGATCGAAGGCTCGCCATGCGCGTCGCGATCGATCGCCTCGAGCCGCTCGAAGAACATGTGCGCGAGCCCGCGCTGTCCTGTCATCGCGAGCAGGCGATGCGCGAGCGCGAACGCCATGGTCTGAGCGCCGCTCCGTTCTGTGGTCGGGGACGCCGCGAGCTGGCGGATGAACAGCTCGATCTGATCCTCGCGCCCGAGGCTTGCGCTTTGCATCAGCAGCCCGAGCGCCGCCTTGTACCAGCGCGCGCCACCAGGAGGCAGATCCTTCATCGCCAGCGTCGCCTCGCGCTCGGAGCTCGCGAGATCACCACGCCAGAGATAGGCTTCTGATTGTACGAGGCGCAGCACGCCGAGCGGCTCGCCGGTTGCGCCGCATGCAATGCCGCGTTCCGCGCGTGAGATCGCCGCATCGAGATCCGAGCCCTCGAGTGCCTGTTCGGACGCCCTTCGATACCAACGCACGGCCGCCGCGCTGTCCTGACCGCGCTCGAAGTGCTCGGCGAGCGTCATCGCGTCGGGCTCGCCCCTTTCTTCGAGCCATTGGCCGGCGAGCTTGTGGCCGAGCACGCGATCCTGTTCGGTCAGTGTCGAATACGCGGCCTCGCGTACCAGCGCGTGTCGGAACACGTGCTCGGCATCTCCCGGAAAGCGCCCGTCGCCGCGACTCTCGACGAGCTCGTTCTCCTCCAGCTGCGCGAGCGCCTCACCGACGTGAGCGTCCGCGCCGCACAGACGCGCGATCCCGCCGCGATGGAACCTGGAGCCGAAGATGCTCGCCGCCCGGAGCGTGCGACGGATCTCGGGCGCGAGTCGCTCGAGTCTCGCCTGGAGCATCGCGAGCACGGTCTCGGGGACCCGAGATCCGCGCCCGACGGCTTCCGCGCGAATCAGCTCCTCGAGATAGAACGGGATCCCGGCAGCTCGGGCGACGAGCCGCGCGATCGTCTCGGCGCTGGCATCGACGAGCGACGAACGGATGAGCTGCTCGCTCGCACGCGCGGAGATCTCGTCGAGGCGAAGCTCGCGCACGCGGCGATCGACCCAGAGCCGAGGAAACACCTCGTGAACGTCGGGGCGCCCGATCGCGAGCACCATCCATGGCTTGTCGCGCACCGAGCGGAGGGCCGCATCCACGAGTAACAGCGACGGTAGATCGCCCCAGTGGACGTCTTCGAACACGAGTAGGATCGGCGTCGCCGCGGCTTCGGCGGCCAGCCATTCGCGCCAGGCCCGGCCGAGGTGGTCCCGCATGAGCATGGCGTCGCCGCGCGCGGCGCGGAGCTGCACGCTGTCCTCGTCGGGAAATGGCGTGCCGACGAGCTCACCGATGAACTCGGCGACGCGCGCGCGGTCAGCTTTGGGCACATGACGGGCAATTCGTGCGCGGATCCGGGCGCGCCGCACCTCGAGCGGCTCGCCTTCATGCGCTTCGGTTGCGCCACGGATCGCGTGCGCGAGCAGGCTGAACGGTGATCCGGCGTGCATCGGATCGCCGCGGCCGGTCCACACCTCTGGTGCACTGGTGCGCGTGCGCAGGCGAACGTGCAGCTCGTGCAGCAGGCGGGACTTGCCGACGCCGGCCGCCGCGGTGATCAGAACGGCGCGCGACACACGCTCGTCGATGCACTCGGTGACGATGGACTCGAGCTCGCCGAGCTCGCGGTCGCGGCCGACGCAAGGTGTCGGCTTGCCGAGCAGCGTGCGCGGCAGCTCGAGCCTCCGCTTTTCGCCTTCGAGTCGGACACTCCCCGCGTGCTCGGAGAGCTCGAAGCGCGTCTCGAGAAGACCGACGAGTGCGTCGTCGATCAGCACCGGACGCGGCTCGTCGCGCAGCTGTTTCACGAGTGCAGTCGCACGATCGATCACTGCGCCGAGCGGCAGGCGATTCCCGACGGCGGACCGGCCGACCGCGAGCGCGAGCGCGGTCTGCGGCTTCATCGCGTGGAGCGCGAGCGCGCACCGCGCCGCGTGCACCGCCTGGTCGCTTGCGGTGCCGCCGCTCTCGAGCACGAGCACGGTCGATCCGTCGGCAAGCGGTGCCGCGTCCGCGCCGTACGCGCGCGCGAGCGACCGCACCTCGGGGGCGACGTCGACCGATTCGTCCAGCGTGCGCCGCGTCAGATCCTGCTCGACAGGCGCTTCAGCGCCGGCCGCGAGCACGATGAAGACGAGGCGCTGCTCCTGGTTCGTGAGCACAGCGGGGCCGCGCTGTACCGCGCGCCCCACGAGGTCCACACCGATCTCGAGTGCCTCGAGCTGGGCGGCAACGGCGCCTCCATCCCGAGGCCGCGCACCGGGATCCTTCGCGAGCAAGCGCAGCACGAGATCGTCCAGCCCAGGCGGAAGATCGTGGCGGATGTCGCTCGGGCGCGGTGCATCTTCCAGGAGGATCTTGCCGAGCAAGGCCATCACGTGATCAGCGACGAACGCCGGGCGACCGGTCAGGCACTCGAACAGCACACAGCCAAGCGCAAACACGTCGGCCCGCGCGTCCACCGACGCGTCGCCACGCGCCTGCTCCGGCGCGACGTATCCTGGTGTCCCAAAGTAGGTGCGCGAACGCGTCGAGCCACCGACGCGAGCGATCCCGAAATCGATCACCTTCACACGGCCGACGTCGCCATCAACGAGGAAGATGTTACTTGGCTTGATATCGCGATGTGCGATGCCCTGTGCATGCACGGGCTGAAGCGCTGCCGCGACCTGCTTCACGACGCCGATACTCTCGGACAGGGAGAGTCCTTCGCGATCGAGCCTCGCTGCCAGGTCCTCGCCTTCGAGCCACTCCATCGCCAGGTACAACTCACCGGTCGGAGTCTCGCCATGCGCCAGGTAACGGACGATGTCCGGCCCCGACAGCTTCGCAAGAAGCATCGCCTCGCGGGCCCAGCGCCGGCGCTGTCGCTCGCCGTGTCCGGTCTGGATCTTGATCGCGACGGCATCGCCGGACCGCAGATCGCGTGCACGATAGACCGAGCCCATCCCACCGCCGGCAACAAGTCGATCGATCGCGAAGCGTTCCGCCACCACGTCCCCAGATCGCATCTCCAGGCATCATGATCGACTCGGTCGATCGATGTCGATGCCCGCACGCGAGAACCGCCTTGCAGGTCCTGGACAAGACCGGCTAAGTATTCGAGATCAGGAACCGAGGCGCGGCGCTCAGCGAGGGAGCTAGAACTTCTTGCGCAGCCGATCTTTGACGAGCTGCGCGGGGTCGAAGCCGGTGTCGGCCTTGATCGCGTTGACCATGTCCTGCATGCCGGCCGCCTTGCCGCGATGCGCGAGATAGAACCGGTGGAGCACACCGTCGAGCACGTCGGCGCCGACCTGCGCGGCGACGTCTTTGTAGAAGTACGCGCCCTCCATGTACGGCAGGTTCGTGAACAGCTTGTCCTTGAGGATATCGATCTGGTTGCAGCCGGTCGGCCAAGCGGGGGCGCCACCGTCGATGACGGCTTGATCGAGCTCGCTCTTGTACTCGGTCCAGACCTTGGCCTCGGCGGCCGGGCCCGCGACTTGGCCGAGCGAGCGCGCCGCGAGATAGCTGACCGTGCCTTCGGAGAGCACGAAGTCTTCCCAGCAGCGGAGCCGGATACCGTCGCCGAACCAGCCGTGCGCGGCCTCGTGGACGTGGGTGACCTCGTCGTTCATCGCGTCTCTCGCGACGTGCCAGTACGGATGATGCTCCATGCCGCCGTAGAGACCTTCGCCCCACACGACCGACACCGACGCGACATCGTGACCGAACGCGTACGGACCGATCGTCTTCTCGTACCAATCGAACGCCTGCACGAGGTGCTGGGTTCCGGTCGTCGCCGGGGAGAGGCCGTTCGGCAAGTAGTAGACGCTGACGTTCGTGCCCGCGGCCGTCGTGCCGAGCGACTTCTTCGTGTACGAGCCGACGGCCCACGCGAGCATGTACGGCGGCGCCTCGGCGTCGATCGCCGCTGGAAATACCGCGGTCTTGCCTTGCGGAACACCATCGAGCTCGAGCGTGAACTGCGTGCCGTCCGCGGGCTGCGAGTGACACGGAAACAAGTTGCCGCAGAAGTAGGGCCACACGACCGTCGATCCGCCCGGCAACAGACCATCTGCCTTGCTGTGACCGTCGAAGCCGTATTCGACGACGAGCTCGCCGTGGACATTGGCGACGAGCAGCTTGCCGCCGACGATCTTGTACTTCCGCTTGCCGCGCTCGTCGCTCACCTTGGTGATGTGCAGGCCACCGGCCTCGAGGGCGACGTTGCCGATCTTCTCGAGCTCGATCGAGGCGACGGCGGTGTGGGTCGCGAGATCGACCGCGAGGTGCGTGTCCTTGACGTTGACCGCACTCGCGCCATCCGCCTTGCCGTCGAGCCACGTCGCATCCGCGGGATCGTCGACCACGTCGTCGATCGCGCACGCCGACATCGCCAAGAGCGACCACCCGACAAGCCAGCTACGCGCCATGCGGTCCACCTCGAGCAAGTGCGAGGCCGCAGTGGGGGTGCCCGACGTCGAAATCGTTGCGGCCGAATCATCGAGGCGATGCGCCCACTTACCGTGCCCTCGCCCTGTTGAGGGACGAGACCGGGACACGGCTCTGCAGATCCACCGGCTATTCGATCTGCCAGTACGTCACCCCTCAAGAAAGCCTCCGGCCAGTCGCGGCGTCGAGCTCGACGTCGACCCAACCTCCGGGCGGATCCATCTCCGCCGAGAGCTTGATGCGATCGCCTTCGCGGCTCTGCCACACGATTCCGTCGATCGCGACGTTTTTGCTCGACCAGAGGATCGAAAGCTGGCGATCGATCGCGGTCACGTCGCGGAAACCCGAGACGTACAGCACGTCGCGATCGATCTCGAAGTGGCCAAACAGATCTCGGGCGAGCGAGATCCGTCTTGTCACCGTGCCGAGCTCGATGCCGACGAAATAGATCGTCGTTCCTCCACCGATCGCGACGACACCCGAGGCGGACCAAACGACCTCCTCGCGAAACGGCGTGCCGCTCATGTCCAACGGCAGCTCGATCGTCCAGACCACCGTGTCGCCATCGCGCAGGACGTAGGTGTCGCCCGTTCGTTGGACGGAGAGCTCGCGCATGCGGTCACGACTAGAAGTTCGCGGCCCACACGTGCGCGAGACGAGGATCGCGATCGAGCGAGGTCGCGATCGCTGAGAGTCGCGGGCACGCTTGCGCGAACCACTCGCGGCGCGGGCGCCAGCGCGTCATCACCGAGACGTAGACATCGAGAATCGAGAATCGCTCGCCGAGGAACCACGGGCCGCGCGCGACACCTTCGAGCTGGCGCCACAGCTTCTTGCGATGCTCGAGCGTCGCTTCACGCAATCGCTCGCCCGCATCGCCGACCCACTTCGCGGGATCATCGCCGTACGTGAACGTCGGATAAACCGCCGCGACGAGGAACACGAGCCAGCGCTGCGCATGCGGTCGCAGCGGATCGCCGGTCGGCGGGAGGAGCTGCGCCGTCGGTACGAGCTCGTCGAGATGCAGCGCGAGCGCCGCGGTCTCGGTCATCACCGAGCCATCGGGGAGGATCACGGTCGGCACTTGCGCGAGCGGATTGACCTCGAGCAAGCGCTTCCGGCCGGCGGGCTGATCGTAGGCCACCTCTTCGCGCTCGTACGGAATCTGCGCGAGCGCGAGCGCCGCCTCGACGATCGTCGATCCGCAGCCCTTACAACCGAGGACGCGCCACATCACGCTTTGACCGGGGGCAGGAGCTGCGCCCGTGTCCGGCAATCGGACGCCTTGCACAACTTGCGCACAAATTCGGTCGGACCGAATTTCCACGTCACGCTTTGACCGGGTTCTCGCGATCGACCGCGATGCCCATCGCCTGATAGCCCTTGTCGACGTAGACCGTCGAGCCCGTGATGCCGCTCGCGAGCGGGCTCGACAGGAACGCGGCGGTCACGCCGACTTCTTCGGCGGTGATCGCGTCGGTCAGCGGCGAGTTGCGCGTCGTGTAATCGAGCATCTGATCGATGAACCCGATCGCGCTCGCCGCGCGCGATGCAAACGGGCCCGCCGAGATCACGTTCACGCGATGCTGCCATTTACGGCCTGCTTCGAACGCGAGCACGCGCGTATCGGACTCGAGCGCGGCTTTCGCCGAGGACATCCCGCCGCCATATCCGGGGACGACGCGCTCGCTCGCCATGTAGGTCAGCGACACGAACGATCCGCCCGGCCGCATGATCGGCCCGAGGTGACTGACGAGCGACACCATCGAGTACGCAGATGCCGAGACCGCTGCGAGGTAGCCGCGCCGCGACGTCTCGAGCATCGGCTTCTTCACTTCCGAGCCGTTCGCGAGGCTGTGCACCGCGACATCGATGCCGCCGTCCGCTTGGATCGCCGCCGCGAGCCCGCCGATCGTGAAGTCACCGAGGTCGCGATACCGGCGATTGTCGCGGAGCTCCTGCGGCACGTCGTCGAGCCGATCGAAGTCGGCATCGAGTGGATAGATCTTCTCGAATGTCAGCTTCGAGCCATCGCTCATCTTCAGCGACTCGTCGAACTTTCCGCGCTCGAGCATCGTCTTGAAGATTCCAAGCGCGGGCGGCCACGTCGCGACCGAGACCTTGGCGCCCGCCTCGGCCAACGCTTTTGCGATCGCGAAGCCGAAGCCACCGTCGTCGGCGACGCCGGCGACCAACGCCCGTTTGCCGGTGAGATCGATCTTCAACATGGGCGGGTCATCGCGCGAAACGCGTACTTACGCAAGTCGGGAGCATGGCGAGTCGAATCGGTCCGACGTATGGTCGGCGCGTGCGCGATCGACTGATGCGCGTGGCCGTCCGCGCCGCGATGAGTAGCGAGCGCTTCGTGCGATTCGCGGGACGAGGTCGCTCTGCGAATGCCGATGCTGCGCTCGATCCTCAGATCGCGGCGGCCCTCGAGTTTGCTCGCATCACGAAGCTGCCACCGCTCGAATCGATGACGCCCGCCGCCGCCCGCCGCTTCGCCGAGTCCGGCATGTCGCCGCTCGATCTCGACACGGTGCCGATGGCGAAGATCACCGACACGGTCGCCGGCGGGATCGCGGTCCGGATCTTCGAGCCGCATGACGCCGGGCCCAACTGGCTCGTGTATTTCCACGGCGGCGGTGGCGTGATCGGATCGATCGCGGCCTCCGAGCCCGTGACGCGCTATCTCGCGGCGCAAACGCGGTGCACGGTCGCGTCGGTCGAGTATCGGCTCGGCCCCGAGGACAAGCACCCCTCCGCGATCGGCGATGCGTGCGCCGCTTACGCCGCCCTCGCAAACCGCGTTCCCACCGGTGGCCGGCTCGCCGTCGGTGGCGACAGCTTCGGCGGCTATCTGTCGGTGCAGGTCGAGCGCCTGTCGAAGCGGCGCCCGGATCTGCAGGTGCTGATCTATCCGCTCGTCGACATGACGCTGACCTCACCCTCGATCGAGCGTCACGCCGACGGCTATCTTCTGACCAAGTCGATGATCCACTGGTTCCGCGGCCACTATCTCCACGACACCGACGATCACCGCACCGCATCCCCGTGGTTCTGGTCCGACCTTGCCGGCACCGCACCGGCGATCGTGGTGACTGCCGGCTACGATCCGCTGGTCGACGAGGGCGATGCCTGGGCACGCAGGCTCCGAGAGGCAGGCACGAAGGTGATCCACCGGCGCCACGGCTCGCTCGTCCACGGCTTTGTCTCGATGGGCGGCGCCGTCCGGGCCGCGCGCGCGGCGACCGATGAGCTCTGCGCGGACATCGTAGAGCTGTTACGATCCTGACGTGCACGTCCTGATCGCGCTGGCCGATGTCGGGCCCGGAGTGCAACTCGAAGAAGCACTCAACGGCGCCGGCATGACCGCCACGTGGGACGGCGCGCAAGTGGCCGGGCCTACCGGCACGGTGATGACGGAGGTCGTCGTGCTCGACGCCGATCGGCTCGGCAAGAAGCTCGCCGCCGTCGCCGATGCCTGGCGCGATTCGCCATCGGTTCCCGGCGTGATCGCGATCGGCACCTCAGCCCAAGCGCGCGAATACGCACCCGCGGCGAAGGTCACGCTGCTGTCACCCGCAGCGTCGATCGCGACGCTCAAGACCGCGCTGCACGAGGCGGCCAAGCTGCGCCTGACGAGCGGCATGCGATGGCCCGTGATGCGCACCGCCCTCGGTCTGCCGCCCGCAGAGAACACGGCCGAGTCGTGGGCGATCACGTTGACCGCCGCACGCCGCGTCGATCTCGAGATCGCGCGCGCCGCCCTGCGCTGGCATGCCCAGCATTACGCGACGCCGGCCGCGAGCCTGGACTATCTGCGCTCCGAGCGTCTGCTCACCGTGCCCGAGCTCGAGACCGCGGCTCACATCGACGGAACGTCGACGATCCAGAGGCTCGTCAAAGCCGGTCCGCTCGATCCGCTTCAGAGCGTCCGCCTCCTGTGGACGCTCGCCTCGCTCGGCGCGATCGATCTGACGCCCGAGGTTCGCGACGTCGCGACCCCCCAGCGCCGGATGCTGCACGAGCTTCGTGCGCACTTGCGTGCCCGCGCCGCACGCCTCGAGCACAGCACGTATTACGACGTCCTCGAGATCACCGTGCAAGCGGAGTATCTCGAGATCGAAGACGCGCATCGGCTCGTGGGTGCGCGCTTCTCGCCACAGGTGCTCGCTCGCTTCGATCTCGCAGAGCTCGCGGCCCTCGTCAAGCCGAGCTGGGATCTCGTCGAGAAGGCGCGGACGGTGCTCATCGATCACGCGCAGCGCGGGCGTTATCACGACTGGTTGCGCCAGAAATTGCCCGAGCTGAAGACGGTGTGGGCGATCGAGCCAAGTGCCGTGAAAGCCGCAACCGAGGCGTTCGCGCGCGGCCAGAAGCTGCTCGGCGAAGGCGACGTGCATCGCGCGATCACCGACTTCGCGACCGCGTGCCGAAATCACCCCGGCCACCCCGATTACGAAGCGAACCTCGCGTGGGCCCGGTTCCGCGTGCAGGTCGCATCCGGCAAGGACCAGCGCGAAGCCGCGATCTCCGAGCGCAAGCTCGTCGAAGGGCTGATGCAAGGCTGCAGGCCGTGGCCGCGGGCCCTCGTCGCGCTCGCGATGCTGTGCGCCGCCGCCGGCGATCCCGAATCGGCGCGCTGGCACATCCACGTCGCACTGACATTCGATCCGAAACTTCCCGCCGCCGTGGCGCTCGCGCAACGCCTCGGTCTTCGCCGATGACGTTATAGTCGCGCCGTGCGCGAGATCGAAGACCGCCTTCACGCGGCCCGGGCCGGAGCCCTCGAGGCGGAGCTCGTCGCGATCGCGCTCGAGCACACCGGCGCCGAGCACGGGGCCTTGTTCGTGTGGGACAAAGAAGCCGGCGGTCTCGCGCTCGTCCATCATGTCGTCAACGGGATCACCGTCACGCTACCGCGTGTCGTCAAGCACGGTGCCAAAGCGGGCATCGCGCTACACGTCTACGATACCGACGAGCCGTACCTGGTCGCCGACACTGCGAAGGATCCGCTCTACACGCGCTACCTGATCGATGTCGGTAGCATCGCGGCCGCGCCGATTCGCTATCAGCGGCGAGCGATCGGTGTGCTGACGGTCTCGTCCCGCGACGCCCGCGGCCTCGATGCCGCCGCGCTGCGCGCGATCACCGCGATCTCCGACGTTGCTGCGCCGCTGCTGCGTCGCGTTCAGGTCGACAAGCTGTCTCGCGCCGCGACCGGCCGGCCCCTCCTGATCAAGGGGCTGTCTCCCGCGTGGCTGGAGGTCGAACGCAAGCTCGAGCTCGCGGCACCGACGAACGCACCGATCCTGATCCGCGGTGAGAGCGGCACCGGCAAGGATCTCGTCGCGCGCGCGATTCATTGGAACAGCAAGCGCGCCGAGCGGCCATACGTCACGGTCAACTGCGCCGCGATTCCCGAGACGCTCCTCGAGTCGATCCTGTTCGGTCATGTCAAGGGGGCGTTCACGGGTGCGAGCTTTCACAAGGTCGGCGAGTTCCAGAAGGCGAACGGCGGCACGCTGTTCCTCGACGAGGTCGGCGAGCTGCCGGTGATGCTGCAGGCCAAGGTGTTGCGTGCCGTCGAGCAAGGCGAGGTGCAACCGCTAGGCTCGAACGAACCGCCCGATCGCGTC
>JAQBQF010000357.1 GCA_028287115.1 Myxococcales bacterium | reverse complement strand
CGATCGCAAGCGCAAGCACGCCATCGCCCAGCACGAGCTGCAGTTCGAACCGCGCGTCAGCGTCGTGGTCAAAGGGACGACCGTCGATTTTCCGAACAAGGACAAGATCTTTCACAACGTGTTCTCGACGTCGCGTCCCGCGCGGTTCGACCTCGGTCTGTACCGCAGCGGAGCGAGCAAGTCGGTCGAGTTCAAGCGGGCCGGCGTCGTCGACGTGTTCTGCAATATCCACCCCGAGATGTCGTCGCGCGTGCTCGTCGTCCCGACAGAGCACTTCGCGATCACCGACGCCTCGGGCAAGTTCCGCATCGATCACGTTCCCGCGGGACAATATCCGGTCGTCGTCTGGCACCCGAACGGTGCCGAGGTCCGCAAGACCTTGACGATCGAGCCCGGGAAGGCCGTGACGCTGAGCGCCGACGTCGACGAGGGTGAGCCGGTCAAGCAGCATGTTCGAAAGGACGGCACGCCATACGGTCGTTACGAATGATCATGCTCGTGCTGGGCTGGATCGGGTGCGTTCGCGGCGTTCGGGGAAAGGCAAGCACGAGGTCTCGACAGTGATTCCGCTCCTGCGCGGCAGCATGGCGCTCGGCGCGACGCTGCCGAAGAAGATCGAGCTCAAATGAAGTTACGCACCGCGATTCTTGCCGGCATTACCGCTCTCGTGGCGGGCATCATCGCATCGACGGTCTTTGCGGTCGTCGTCGTCCTCGGGCGCTCGGAGCGTCGCGAGCTCCACGAGGACCTCGGGCGCAGCAGGCGGGTGTTCGACGATCTGCTGACCAATCGGCACTCGCAACTGCGCTCCGACTGCCGCGTCGTCGCGAACGAGCCACGCCTGCGGGCGACAGTTGCCACGCAAGACATCACGCGGGAGACCGTGATCGGTGTCGTGACGGAGCTGCGCACTTCGCTCGGCAGCGATCTGTTCCTCCTGACCGACCGTGCGGGAACGTTGATCGTAGATGCGGTCGACGCCGAGGCCCAGGGCTTCGATCTCTCGAAGAACGACGTGATCGCCGCGGCGCTCGCGAAGGGGACCGGCGAAGGTGTGTGGATCTTCAAGGAGCGCGCGTATCAAGTCGCCGGATGCCGGATCGATTTCGGCGCGCGGACGATCGGGATCATCGTGATCGGGCGCGTGTTCGACGATGCAGTCGCGGCGACCGTAAAGGGGCAGACCGGCACGGGGCTCGTCCTCGCGCTCGACGGAAAGCCCGTCGCGAGCTCTGCGGTCGTGGGCGATCGCCCGATCGTGGACAAGGTCGAAGGCGTCACGGCCAACGTTCGCGACGTGCCCACCGAAGTCGATGTCGCCGGCAACGCGTATGTCGTGCTCGGCGGCGCCCTTCCCGACTACGAGGGCAAGCGCAACCTCAGCTTTGCGATGCTGCGCTCTCTCGACGAGGCGCTCGCGCCCGGCCGCCGGCTCACGCACAGCATCCTCGTGATCGCGGGCATCGCGCTGCTCGCCGCCATCGGATTGGCGCTCCTGCTGTCGGGGCGGCTCTCGAGGCCGGTCGCCGAGCTCGTCGCGTTCACCCGGCGCATCGGCAAGGGCCAGCTCGACGAGCGTGCACGCGAGACCGGCGTCTCGGAGGTCAAAGCCCTCGCGGCGTCGATGAACGTGATGATCACCGAGCTCAACACATCGCGCATCGCGCTCGCAAAACAGCAGCGACTCGAACGCGAGATGGAGATCGCGACGCGCATCCAGACCTCGATGCTGCCGAGGTCGTTCGAGGTCGTCGGGCTCGAGATCGCGGCGCGGATGATTCCCGCGTCAGAGGTAGGCGGCGACTACTACGACATCCTGCCGGTCGAGAACGGCTGCTGGATCGGCATCGGCGACGTCGCTGGCCATGGGCTCACCGCCGGGCTCGAGATGCTGATGGTCCAGAGCGTGATCGCCGCTCTCGTGCGCGATAACCCGACCGCGGCACCCACGAATCACCTGCGCGTCCTCAACCATGTCATCTACGACAACATCCGCAATCGCCTCGGCCAAGACGAGCACATCACGCTCACGTTGCTGCGCTATCAAGACGGCAAGCTGAAGTTCGCCGGCGCGCACGAGGAGATCGTCGTGGCGCGTGCCGCGGGTGGCAGCTGCGAGTGCATCTCGACACCGGGGACCTGGCTCGGCGCGATCCGTGACATCGGGCTCGTGACCGAAGATTCCGACATCGAGCTCGCCAAGGGCGATCTGATGGTGCTCTACACCGACGGCGTGACCGAGGCGCGCGGCCGCGACGGCTCTCTGTTCGGCATCGAGGGGCTGTGCAAGATCGTCGAAGACAATCGCAGCATGGCTCCCGACATCGTGCGCGACAAGATCGTCGCCGCCGTGCAGAGCTGGCAGGTCATCCAGGACGACGACATCAGCGTCGTTGTGGTGCGCCGGAGCTGATCGGCAGCCGTGCTCCGCCTTCGCTGCCACGCCGACGACCGTGCCGCAAAAAGCTGCAGGGGGTACGAGCGCCGAGCGAGCATCAACTGTGTAACGTCGGACAACGAGAGATGGCGTTGAATCGAGGAGGCGGAGCCGATCCTTCGGCAAGTCCCACGACGGACGCCATCGTCGTGCTGTCACGAAAACCGTCGGTCCACGGCGAGGTGATGAGGTTTGGCGCGGCCAGAAAGCAGCGGTCGATCGCCGCTCACTCCGGCGCTGACGCGTTCTCTCATCTCGAGCGCTCGCTACCGCGTGCGGTCGTGATCGATCGCGACAGCCCGGAGGCAGAAGATCTGCTGCAGCGACTCGTCGCGTCGCCGTTGCGTGATCGCACGATGGTGATCGTCGTGACGCGCGAGGTGACGACGCACGCGCCCGTAGGCGCGCACATGATGGTGAGCGAAGCAACCCTGCCGCAAGCGCTCGAGCTCGCCGATCCGAACGCGCTACGACCACCGCGCGAGCCGATCGCGTTCGATCGGTTGCTCGCGGTCTCGCTGCTCAGCGGTCCATTGGATGTCGCGCTCGAAGCCGTCGCCGGCGAGCTCGCCGCGGGGTTCGGCGTCGAGCGTTGTGTCGTGTCGGTCCGCGGCGATTCGACCGGCGGCGCGGCCGGCGGCGCCCACACGTGGGATTCGCTCGCATGGAACAAGACGGCCGAACGGTGTCGAGCCGCGTCGGCTTCGGAGGCCACGCTGATCGCGCCGGGGTCGAGCTCCGGTGCCCACGAGAGCTATCTCGCGGTGCCTCTCTCGCCGCCTGTTGGAAGTCACGGGTTCCTTGGTTTGGTCGCCGAGCAAGCGCTCGTGTTCTCGCGCGAGCACCGAGCGACGCTTCGCGCCGTCGCGTCTCGGTTCGCAACGGAGCTCGGCTGGCGTGCGGTGCATCAACGCACCACGGACGAGCTCGATCGGGTCGGCAGTGCGCCGGGCCACGACATGCTGCTCGGGATCTGGAATCGTCTGGCGCTCGCGGACCTCGCGACGATGCAGATTTCGGCCTCGAGACGGTCAGGCCTGCCCGTCGCGATCGCGATGATCGATGTCGTGGATCTTCAAGGCATCAACAATCGGCACGGCCTCCAGACCGGTGATCGTCTGCTGCGTCGAATCGCGGATGCGGTCCGCACGACCTTGCGCACCGAGGACGTGATCGGCCGTTGGTCCGGCGACAAGGTCGCCGTGATCCTGCATGGCACCCCGATCGAAGGGGCGCACCGTGTCGCCGAACGACTGCGGACCGCATTCGACGAGCGGCCGCTCGAGCTCCCCAGCGGTGAACTGCTCGCTCTACCGGTGACCGTCGGAATTGCCGCGCTCGGACCGACCGAAACCGCTAACGCCTTGATCGCGCGCGCTGTCGGGGCCGCCAAGGAGGCACGCGACGGAGGGATCGCGATCTCGCGTGCATCGACGGCACCGGCGCCGCGCCTGTCGCAGCTCGACGTCGGAGAGGAGCTGCGGGCAACACTCGGCGGCTCCTATCGCCTGTTGCACGAGATCAGCCGAGGCGGGATGGGCGTCGTCTATCGCGCGGAAGACCTCGCGCTAGAGCGGCCGGTCGCGATCAAGATGCTGCGCCCGGATCTCGCCGAGGATCGCGCGTTCGTCGAGCATCTGCGAACCGAAGCCGCCATGCTCGCGCGCTTGCAACACCCAAACCTGGTCCAGATCTACAGCTTTGGCCAGACCGGCAGCGATTCGTACTTCGTGATGGAGCTCGTCGAAGGTGAGGGTCTGCAGCAGGCGGTCGAACGCCACCGGCTCGAGGCCACTCAGATGCCGTTACACGAGCTCATCGCGGCCATCGAGGAGGTCGCGTCCGCACTCGATGCCCTCCACGATCGCGGCATCGTGCATCGTGACGTGAAGCCCGCAAACGTGCTCCGCGATCCGTTCCGCAATCGTGCGGTCCTCGTCGATGTCGGCATCGCGCGCCGGTTTGGTCAATTCGCAGAGTCCGCGGGCACGCCCGGCTACGTCGCTCCAGAGGTGATCGCCGGTCAGGATGCGACTCCGCGCTCCGATGTCTACGGTCTCGCTGCGACTGCGTACACCTTGCTCACGCTGGCCATGCCGTGGGGTGAGGGCACCGACGTGATCGCGCGGCAATGCAGCGGCGAGCCGATCACACCGCCTTCGACGTACCGCCCGGAGCTCGCCGCTGCCGACGAGCTCCTGATAAGTGCGCTCAGCACGGATCCGATCTTGCGCCCGGCCTCTGCGGGAGACCTCGCGAGAAGTCTCCGCACGGCCCTCGCGCTGACAAGCGCGCCACCGAAGACCGACGGTCCGCGCTGGAACCGTCATACGGTCGTGCCGAGCCGCGCAGCGATCGCGAAGACGCGTGGCGTGGTGTTCCGGTCCGTCGCGCGCGCGATCGGGGTCCGCGACTCGGAGCGCTTGCGCGACGGCATCGGCGGCACACATCCCGAGATCGCCCGCGCGCTCACGGAGACCGCACCGCTCGCCTGGGTGCCGACCGACATGTTCACTCGCCTGCTCGCGATCGCTCCCTTCCACGTGGGCCGCGACAGCTCGCGCCTTGCACGCGACATCGGCCGCGCGACCGTACGCGCATCGTTCCGGCGGTTCTTTCCCGCGAGTGCTGCAACGCTGGTCACGGAGCGGACCTTGTCGGCGATCCGCAACGTGTGGAGTCAGTATCAGACCTGGGGAAACGTCTCGAGCATGCCGGTCAATGCGACCGAGACGGTCGTCCGGATCGCCGAGTCGCTTGGAGATCCCGAGCTATGCGTGTGGACGATGGGGATGCTCGATCAACTCGTCACCCTCTCGGGCGGCCGCGCACCGACCGTCGATCACGAGGCATGTATCTCGCTCGGTGACAGAGCATGCCTATTTCGCGTGACCTGGGATCGCGAGCCGGCAGCTTAGAACAGCGCGCTCTCGATCAGCAGCGCCAGATCTTTGGGAAGGCTCTCGAGCCCGTCGCTCTTCGACAGAAACCCATCGGCCTCGCAATCGCGCGCCATCGTTTCGAGCTCTTGCGGCGGCACGGCGGAGAACAGCACGACCGGGACGTGGGCGGTCTCGTAGCTCGACTTCAGCATGCGACACAGCTCGATCCCGGAGATCCCGGGCATCTCGACATCGGTCAAGATCACGTCGGGCCGCCAACCGCCAAGCACCACGCCCAGATTCTGGACATCGTTCGTCGTGCGGACATCGTAACCAGCCCGATCGAGGACCCGAGAAACGAAGTGCAGCGCGATCTCGCTGTCGTCGATAAGCAGGACCTTGTGTTGTGTAATCGCTGCCATGATCACGCGCTCAGCTTGACGAGTTGCCGCATCGAATGGAGCACCTCTCGAAGTCGCATCGGCTTTTCGAGGAACAAGTTGGCACCGGCTGCGAGGGCCGAGCTCCTGGCAGGATCGCCACCGGCAGACATCGCGATGATCGGCAGATCGACGAGGCCGAGCTCGCCTCGTGCATGATCGATCACCTCGGCGCCGCCGACCACCGGCAAATAGAGGTCGATGATCGCGAGGTCGAATGCGGTCGTTCGCAGCAGCTCCAGCGCCAAGGCGCCGTTCTCCGCCGTGGCGAAATGAAACGCGAGCGCGTCGCCAAACGTTCGCTTTGCGGAGGCGCCGAGCCCACTACAGATCATCTCGGAGATGTGTCGGTTGTCTTCCACGACGAGGATCCGGATCACCCTCGCAACAGCGCTCGGATCGCGCTGTTCGATGCGCGCCACCAAAGCCTCGAGCTTCGCTCGATCGGGTCCCGGGACGAATTCGACGCCGATGCCGGGCTGCTTGCCGCCACGCGACCAACGGACGATGCCCTGCAGCGAGATCGGTTCGAGTAGCCCGGGGAACGAGAGCACGAGCATCACCGTGGTCTCTCGCTCCAGCACGCGCGAGGTATGAATGAACGTACCGCCAGTCGAGAGGTTCTCGGTGTAGTCGCTCATGAAGTCGTCGGCACCTTCGTAGTCGACGATCAATCTCACAGGCAGGCGCTCGTGCTTGCGCTGGTCGCTGCTGGAAGTACGGTCGTCCGTGTCGCTCATCGTGGACCGTCGACGGGAAGGATGTGACGTACACGGTCGACGATGCCGTCGAGGCCGAGGTGTTTCGAGATGAAGCCGTCGATCTGTGCCCACGTGACGCGCTCGGCGAGATCGGACTCGTCGAGGCTCGACAGCAAGTAGATCGGCGCGGCGATGCCGTATGCGTGACGCAAGGTCAACGCGACATCGTCCCCGAAGGCCTCGGGCATTTGAACGTCCATGAGGACGAGGTCTGTCGGACCGCGCTCGCGGGCTTGGGAGAGCTGCGCGAGATCGTTCGCGCACACGACGTCGTAGCCGGCGACTTCAAGTGCGGTGCGCGTCGCCTCGAGCACGATCGGACTGTCGTCCATCAGAAGGATCCGCTTCATGCGGCCGTCCTTTCACGCATGAAGCGCTCCGAGCAGAACATTGCGTTCCAGAATCGACACCCAATCGTCACGATACTCCGAATCAATCACACCAACATGCCGCGTTTTGCTGCAGGTCACTGCTTCACCCACACGCGCGTCATCCGCGAGGCGAATGCTTGCGAAGCCGGCGCTGCAGCGAGCTTCGATAAATGCCAAGACGGCGGGCCGCCTCCGAAAGGTTGCCGTGACAGTCCGCAATGACGCGCGCGATGTGCTCGGTCTCAGCGCGCGCTAGCGTTGGGGTCTCATCGCGGTCGGGATCTTCCGGCATGCCTTGCTCGACCCGTCGCAGGATCTCCCGCGCGGTGACCGGCTTGCAGAGGATCACATCGGCGCCGGCACGGACCGCCGCGACCGTCGACTCGACCGAGAGATAGCCGCTGATCAGGGCGATCACGGTGTTGGGCAGGTCGGACTTGAGGTTGCGAATGAGCTCGATCCCCGAAGAGCTCCCGATCCTCATGTCGACGATCGCGAGATCGGGAGGCCGAGTCTTCGCGAGCGTGCGCGCGGCCGCGGGCGTCGTCGCCGTCAAGATCGTCCGGTTGTGACCGAGCGATCGAACGAGCGCTGCCAGCAGGGTCTCGTCGTCGTCGACGGCGAGGACCGTGCGGATGCTACGCGCTGCGAGCTGAGCCACCTGAATACATCCTGCGAGAATGACCGTAACGTGCGCTCGCGTCGATGGTCAACGCACGTTTGCCTGCAGCGATTTGCTGCACCTTGTCGACTTGCGCGAATTGATCTCGCTGGTCTCGGATCGCATTCGGCCCGACCACGCTCGCATGGCGCAGCCCTGGTCGGCAGATGCGATCGCAGTGCGCAACGCGACCTTGGCCCGAGACGGTTACGAGGCAGTCACGAGACAGGCTCCGAAGATTGCAGAGCTCTCGCGCATCGGAATTGCACGTTCAGCTCGCATGCCACGGAAACCGCCGAAGCAGCCAAACAAGTGGTCCCAGCACGTGACCGAGACCAGCAACGCGATGGACCTCGAAGCCGGCGTGTTCAAGAAGGGCGCGCAGGAGATGGCCCGCTCCGTCAAGCGCTCGGCAGAGAGCAGCACGCGACGCAAGTCGTCGCCGTTTCGCTCGGCGATGTCGATGCTGACGTTCTACGAGAATCGAGCGGGCAAGAGCCTCACGGCCGCGGATCGCAAGCGCGTCGAGGGTGCAAAGCGCGAGCTGCGAAAGCTATTTGGAAAGAAGCCGCGGTGATGATCGCCCGAGCGCACGCAGTAACTCGCGGGCTCTGCGGTGATCCTCCCCATCTCGCTCGCGCCCTGACATCATCAATGAATGAACCGACAGGCCTTTCTGTTCGATCTGGATGGCACGCTCGTCGACAGCGTCTACCAGCATGTACTTGCCTGGCACGAGGCGCTCGAGCGTGAAGGTATCCACCTGTCGATCTGGCGCGTGCATCGCCGGATCGGAATGAGCGGTGGGCTGCTCATCAATCTGCTCCTCCGCGAGACCGGGATGGCGATCGAACCGGCGCGTATCGAGCGCATCGCGGCGTGGCACGCCGAAGCTTACCTGCGTCACGCTAACGAAATCTCACCGCTGCCTGGAGCACGGGACCTCCTCAGCGCGCTGACCATGGCGCAGGTGCCGTGGGCGATCGCGACGAGCTCTCGAATGGAGACCGCGCGGCCGACGCTCGACCTGATCGGCGTCTCGCCCGAACGCGATCCGATCGTGACGCGCGACGAGGTGCGGCACGCGAAGCCCGATCCCGATCTGTTCCTCGCGGCCGCCGCGCGCGTCGGCGTGAGCATCGAGCAATCAACGGTCGTCGGCGACAGCGTGTGGGACATGCTCGCCGCGCAACGCGCACGAGCACTCGGCGTCGGTCTGCTCTCCGGCGGCTATGGACAGGAAGAGCTCGAGCGCGCCGGCGCATATCGTGTGTTCGCCGATCCGGCCGACATGCTCGCGCACCTCGACGAGCTCGGCGTTCGCTAAGGTCGGCCCTTCGCTGCTTGCCGAGTGCCCACTCACCCACCACATTGCCGGGAACGGCGCGCACTGGAGCAATCATCATGGCCAACACCTCGACGCAGACGCACGCGATCGAACGGTCCTATGTCGAAACCGGACTCTCCTATCAATCCGCCGTCGACAGATTCGAGGCGGCGGTAGGTCGCATCGATCAGAAGACGGTTGGCGCCCTCGCCGCTCGCGCCGCGCCCTGGCCAGAGGTCGAAGGCGCGATCGCGACGATGACCGGTCCGAGTGGCCTGATGATCGTCGCCTTGGCCGACCAAGGGGCGATCACCTCTCTCGCCGGCGTGGCGATCCGTTGCCGACTGTATCTGGTCGGCAATCCGGTGATCGCAGCGCAGATCTTCAAGATCGATGTTCGCGCGGCTCTCTACGTACCGTTTCGCGTGGCGATCCACGAAGCTGCAGGAACATCCGGAGCAATGATCTCCTTCGATCGACCCTCATCGTTTCTGGGCGCGCTCGACCGCCCCGAGCTCCAGCCCATCGGCGTGATGTTGGATCGAAAGATCGATGCCGTCGTGCAATCGATCCTTCGACCGTCGTGATCGCACCTGGGTCCAACCGGGTCCAGCCCCGGTTCGGTCGTGTCCGTTCGACCCCGGTTCGAGCTGTGTCCGGCGGTGTAGCCATCGAAGGACCGTGGCTAGAGCTGGCATCGGATGTGCTGTAACGTTGTAAAATGAGGACCTCTCGGCGGTTGTGGGTGGTTGTGCTGTGGCTTGCGTCGGCGTGCGCGGGCCACCCGGATGCTGGTTCCACAGACGCTTCGGGCGGCGCGGACGCGTCCACGCATGCGTGGACGGTGTGCAATGCGACCAAGGCACACGAGATCCGGTTCGTACTGAACGGACAGGCCATCGCGGGAGCTCAAGTCGTCTTCCATGACCAGGATGGGACGGTCCAGGAGGCCACCACGACGGACTCGGCCGGCTATGCATGCGCCGATAGTCCCCGGGTTCTCGTCACCGTGCTCCAGCCCGCGAACGTCGGCACGACCGCGGAGCGCGTGCTGATCTCGCGGATCCTGGTGCCGGAGCTCTCGATGACGATCGAGGGCATCGCGAACTACAGCATCTCGGGCGCGCCGATGTACATGTTCAACTTCGCGTCCTCCGTCGGTGGCGCCAGCAGCTACCGCTTGGATGTCGGCGGGGGGCCGTCGTTGTACACCACGACCTTCGGCTCGTACTCGCTCACCGTGCCGAGCCAGATCCTCGATGCCGATGGCACGTTGCCCGTGGTCGCGTGGGCCGAGGACTCCGGTGACCATCCGCTCGCCTACACGGTCACGACGATCAACTTCCGGGCCCAGAACACTGCGTCGCCGATCACGCTGCCCGCCTGGAAAACCGACCTGGCCGCGATATCGGTCACCGCACAGGCCCAGGCCGGGGAAACGGGCGTGTTCTCGCCGACGCTGATCGTCCGCGGACATGCGTTCTCGACTCCCGAAACCGGCACCCCGTGGTCCGGATCCACGACGACCGCGAGCTACAAGATCCCGCAGAGCGGCTTCGACACGTACGCATTCACGCTGAGTCGTGCGCTCGGCTCGCTGTCGGGCGGTTACGTCGAGGTCGGCAGCAGCGCGCCCGCCGCCGCGACGTTGCGCGCGAGTGACGGCATCGCGCTCCCCGGCCCGGTGTCGTTGAGCGGCGCCGACCCGCGGCCGACGGCAACCTGGACCATGCTGGCAAGCTCGCAGCCGGCGGTCGCCGCCCGTCTCGAAGTAACGTGGCGGCCAGCGACCACTCGCTATAACTGGCGCATCGAAAGCTACGGCGGCTTCTCGTCGACCAGCCTCACGCTTCCCGAGATCCCGAGCGCGACGTTCGGTATCGAGCCGGTCACGACGCCCACCGCCAAGCTCCGCTTCGTGACCATCACCGACACGAGCGGCAACGCGGACCTTTCCCCGTCGACCAGCCAGAAGGTGTTGAACCTCGGCTTCTTCGATCGAGCGAACTGGCGGTCCGTGATCTCACTCGACAAGCCGGGCGGCTCGGTGTTGGGCGCGTACCGCAACTGAGCGGCGATACCGCAAGGTGGCGAATAGCGTGTCGGCCACCATGGTGATGCTGATGTACTCAGTTTGACGGCTTGCGCACATGTGTAGTCCGCGGCCCACGCGGCCGGATGCCACGCACATCTGGAGACACTGTTCGCTCGCCTCGCCGCGCACTACAAGTTGCCCGCGGTCGACCGCCCCGAGCTCCAGCCGAACGTCACTTCGAGCACGCCATCCCGACCGGATTCGCGGATGCGCAGATCAAGTCGTTGCGCTTGTGATCGACCACGAAGATCTCGCCGCATTGCTCGTCGCCATCCTCGACTCCATCGGCATCGTCGGGCTGACTGACCGACCAGTTCGTGTAGGCCGTCGATGGCGTCCCATCGAGCCAGCTCCAGCCGAGGTCGACGGCGAGCGCTGGAGTCGTTTGCACGTAGCCGATCCACAAATCTGCGGGTACTGTCGCGAGCAACTGATCCACGCACGGCTGATCCGCCGCGCTCGAGATGGACGCAAGCGTCCCGCCCCACTGGTTGCAGCGCGCCAGCGCGTTGGAGTAGCCAACCGAGTCCTCGCACGCGGCGAAGCATCTGCCCCCGCACACAAGAGAGGTCACGCGACCTGCGCACAGCAGAGGTCCGCAGACAGTTGGCCCATCGGCGATCGGTGCGTCGCTACCGGGCGCCGCCGAGATCGGATCGAAGTCAAATCGTCCACAGCACGCGAGTGCCAGGAACAGAACCAGACAAGCCCGAACCACGCTTCATCATAAGCGAAGCGGAGGCGCGCGTGCTGTCTCCGTGATCGTCGAAACCTCGCGGCAGTCGGCACCTGACGGCCGGCCGCGCTAGCATTAGAGTTTGGCGCGGCGATGGGACACCACATTACGGCCATCGTCACGTGCGACGCCTTCGAATCCAACGTCTCACGACGCCTGGACCTGGCGCCGGTGGCGCTGGCGTCACCGGTGACGCTGTTCCATATCGATCACTACTATTCCGCGTACTGGCAAAAGGTTCGCGGATGCACCGAGTTTCTCGACATTCCGGCTGCGTTCCCGACAGAGACGAGGACCAGAACACCTGCTCTGACGGTTCTGTCCGGCAGACGGACGTCGGTGTCCGGATCGCGGACAGCGTCGACGCATTCTCGACGCGATCATCACTTGTTGCGACGACCTACTCCCGCCGAGCCTTCAGGATTCGCGACAAGAAGTCTCGCTGCTGGGTAGTCACTGGTTCGAACCAGTCAACTCAGCGTTGTCTGCCCAGCGTGACCTTGCGTACGGCGTCGCGGTCGTCGGCATCAGTGTGAGCGCTCGCACCATCTCCGCGTGGCTCAGATCGTCGTCGATAAGGCGGCGAGACGCGGAACTTCATGGACTGACGTCGATCGTGAACGTGGCCGGTCGCGCAGCGCTTGTGCATACTCCTCGTGGATGGAGTCCCTCGACGGATGCGACCTGCGATCGTTTATGGCGCGGCAGAATCACGAGGGCCGGCGCATCGAGATCGCGCACAGCATTTACATCATGATCGAGTGCTGCAGAGCGCTCGATCACGCGCAGTTTCCCAACCACCCCGACACGGGGAAGCCCTCGCGCATCCCCCACCGCGACGTCTCGCCGCCGAACATCCTGATCTCGAACACCGGCGAGGTGAGGCTTGGCGAATTCACCTTCACAAGACGGAAAGGCTTTCTCAAGGGCCAGTTTAGCTATCTGTCGCCCGAGGCCGCGAGCGGGCTAGAGTGCGATCGCCGCTCCGAGGTATTCGCGCTCGGGGTCATTCTCTGGGAGATGCTCACAGGTCAGGGTCTATTCTGGGCCGAGACCGACTACCGCACGGTCGAGCTCGTGCGCGCGGCGCGTGTGCCCTCGATTGCCACCGTTACCCCCGATGTCGACGCCGAGCTGGAAGCCGTGGTGCGCAAGGCGCTCGCGAAGAATCCAGACGACCGGTACGAGAGTGCGACCGATCTCGGCGATGTGCTCGCCCACTATCTGTTTAGTCATCGTTTGAACGTATCGAAGCGCGACATCGCCAACCTGCTGCGCGCGGAGTAGTCCAAGCAGACTTCAACAGTCGGCGGCGCTGATTCATGAGCAAGTCAGCCCAATTTGACCAGGGGCGGCTACTTGCACCTCTGTGTTATGGGAAGCCCTATCGTACGGGGGGCGTTACCCGGAACTCTCACTGGCCAGGGAAAATCGCCAATCAGTCCGCGCATGTAGATCGCGACGCCTTCACGAGCGAGAGCCGATCGCGTCTGCTCCCACTCCACGCATGGAGCGTCGTCTTCGATCACCACCATCGCGCCAGCCGTGCTCTTGCAGTACGAGACCGCATCGGCACGGGACCTCGGCTCGCCATCGACAAAGATGCCCCGCTGCGACACGCGCAGCGTGCACCGCCAGTCTTGTGACGCCAGTGGCCCACGAGGCGCGAGAGGTTCGCCGCGACTTCCGCAGCCCGCCGCGAACAGACACGCCGTGATCGCAAGGCCCCGCACGAGGCAAGTCTACTGTGAACGTGACCGCTGCCGCGCAAATTCCAGGGACCGAGCACGACTTCTTCACTGACCGAAGTGGTGCGCACGCAAGACTCGAGCGAGTCCGAGGATTGCTTGCCGCGTCCACGAATTAGCTCAACAGTGTTGAGCCAATTCAAGGTTGCGTGCGTGGCCCGAAAGCCCGGGCCCCCGGTCACTGGCGCGAGGCTGTGGCTATCATGCGACCAGTCAACGCGCAGATTGCGTTCGCGCAGATCGGCCAGTGGCGGACAACGTCGACCGCTCGCGAGCTGTGTGAGCACGGGCCATTCAGGGACATCGCGTCAGCGGGCCTATGTTCCCAAACGCCTTTGTACCGTTCCTGCGCCAACGCCCGGCGCCGAGGTTGCTACGCTCGTCGGTGAGTTTGGCAAGCTGGTGAACAAGCCGTGAGCAGAGTCTTCCGACTAGAAGGGCGTGTCCTCGATGAGGAGCAGCGACCGGTAGCCGGCGCAGTCGTGCGGTTGAAACCTGGCGATCGACGCGTGACGAGTGGAACTGATGGGGCGTTCGTGTTCGATCGTCTCCCGTCTCGACGCTACTCCGTATCGGCAAACAGAGACGACTTCTATGCGTGGCCCGAGCTCGTGGGTCCGGTCGAATCAAGCGAACCGGTGATTCTGCGGATGCGGCTCGGCTCCACCCTGATCGTGCACGCCGTCGCGGATCGTGCGCCGCTCGTCGGTGCGAAGCTCATACTCGACGAGATCACGGCCACCACTGATGCCAATGGCACTGCGACCATCCGGGGCCTGGCACCGGGCTCCCACGACGGTTGGCTCCACTCGGCCGGATACCAATCGGAGCGTGTTTCGCTTTTGGTCCGCCAGGATCCGGGCGGTGTCGTGGAGAAATTCGTGACTCTCGAGCACGGTGCGAGAATCGAGGGCGTCGTAGTTGGCCCTTTCGGCAAACCCATTCCCGAGGCGAGCGTCTGGTGCCAGCGCGCGAAGGATGGATCGTACGTCGCCGCCGTCATGTCTACCGCCGATGGCCGGTGGCATCTCCACGCGAGCGCGGGAACGTATCACCTGACCGCGGGCACGAAGGCTCTAGGCCGGATTGCCGGGAGGATGCTCTCGTGCGACGGCCGCACTCCCCAGCGAAATGTCGTCATCCGCCTCGGACCTACGTCGGCGCCGTACGTGCTCGTCGCCCTTCTGCGCGCCGGCGAGCGTTTGGTTCGCCGCGGCGACCGCTCGCGCATCGCCGGGGTCGTCGTGGACGAACGCGGCCGGCCTGCGAGTCAGGTCGAGCTCCGACTCGTAAACACCTCCGCACGAGGCAGCCGTTGGACGGGCCAAAGTGACGCGCGCGGTCGGTTCGACGTCGACGGGCTAGAGTCGGGCGAGTACGACATCATCGCGGACTGGTCGGGTCCTTGGTTCAGCCGCGATGAGGGTGCTCGCCAGCGGGTCCGTACCGGTGACACGAACATCAAGCGGGTCCGTACCGGTGACACGAATATCAAGCTCGTCCTCGACGCGGGATCCACGGTCACCGGTCGGGTGCTGCTCGATGGCAACCCGTTGCCGTACTACGGACTGCGCCTCCTGGCTGAACGTGACGGACCGTGGGGTGGCATGCCGATCGGCGTTAGATCCGGAGACGGCCGCTTCACGCTACGGCACGTCGATCCAGGGCGGTGGCGAATCGCGCTGATGGGTCCGGGCACGCGACTTGTCACCTCCGACGAATTCACGATCGCACATGGCCAGACCCTCGATGTCGGAGATATCGCGATGGCGCGCGGCCAACCCGTCCACGGATACGTTCGCGATCAGTCCGGTGCCGCCGTGGCTGGCGCGCGCGTGATCATCGGGCGCCCGTTCGGGTTGACAACAAGACCGTCGCGACTCGAACAGTGGTTCACAGGGCAATACGAGACGACGACGAACGCCGAAGGGGCCTACACCTTTGACGGCATCGACACCTACGGCGAGCACATGCGTCTTCCTGAGATCGTGTGGGCGAAGCACTTCAGTGCCGGCGTGTCCGTGATGCGCGAGCTGCCCCGAGGCGACGCGACGATCGACTTACTGCTCATCGGTTGCGGGCGCATCGCAGGCATCGTTCAGGGATTCCGGGCGGGTCACGCAATCGCCCGCGCGCGCCGCGAGGACGAGCCTGCGTCTGCGCGCATGTCGAGCGTCGACCAAGAAGGACGGTTCCAGTTCGAGGATCTGCCGCCCGGTGATTACGTCATCTCCTTGGATCTACACATCAGCATGCAGGTCTCGCCCACGAACGTGACGGTGGTTGCGAATCAGACCGCGACCGCGATGTTCGAGATGCAGAGCTCGTGCGTCGAGCTCACCGTGAAGGTGCCGGCCGGTCGCAGCAACGACCTGTTGATCGAGTCCACAGTTCCGGGCGCCAAAGTCGGCGATGGGTTCCGTATGACGGGGCTGATGAGAACGGAGGAGCGGTGCCACTTCGCGTTCGTGCAGCCCGGCGTCTATCGAATCTCGCTGGACGGCAAGACATGGAAACGGATCGTCGTTCGCGCGTCGCCCGCAGAGCAGACGTTTGATCTACGTTAAGCCGCGTGATGCCCGAAAGACCTGCCCTCTCCGCAGAACCACGCATCTGGTGGGGCCGCGCAATGCACTTCCATCATCCGCGTCGCGACCGACATGCGGGCTGCTTACCGGACAGTCTCGCTTTCGGACGTCGCCAAGGTGCGCGACTCCTCGGTCGCAGCGAGATCCGGACCGCGAGATCTGGACAGGGGTTCGTCGAGACCCGGACCCGAGTTAGTTTCACTCAGCACGCGAATAAAGCGACTGGGTGTGCTGCAGCATCGGAGGTCGAAGTGGCCTGCGTACATTCTGAATATCCGCGTCGAGCGCGTTCAGGCGTCCT
>JAQBQF010000353.1 GCA_028287115.1 Myxococcales bacterium | reverse complement strand
TAAGCTCTTTGACGTGGTGAGAGACGGTAGCAGCGCCCAGATCGAGGCCGGCGAGCAGCTTTGCGAGGAAGCAATCGTGGATCCGGCCCTTCGCGAGGTCGAGCTTGCTCTCGTCGAGCAAGTTCATGAACAGGCGGAGCCGGTTCGGATTGGAGAGCGCTCGGAACATGCGAGCGAGACGATCCACATCGGCCTTGGACACGCACCGTCATTACGACGAGTATCGAACTGTGTCAATGCTTAAGATCAGGCGACGTCGGCGTAGAACCCGCTACGAAGCCAGGCATGCTGGCTGCGAAACGCCGTGTGCGCTGCATCGATCACGCGCTCGACCTGGGTCGTGGACTTGCCGACCTCGTCGAGCGCGATGCCGAGCTCGCGCCAGCGCTGGCTCCCGAGCCCGTCGAAGCTCGACAGGTACGCGCCGGCAAGCTCGATCTCCTCCGGCATTCGGCGCACCAGGTGGCGGCGCACGATCGCATTGAGGACAACGTTGCGCTCGATGACGTACATCCAACCGAGCGCCTCGGGTGATCCCGGAAACGGCGCGATCGTCGTGCACCGGGCCAGCCCCGAGATCCGCGCCGGCGAGAACCCGAGCGTCCGAAGATCTTTCGTCAGCAGGTGGGAGCGCTCCCGCATCGGTGCATCGACGAGGAGCCCGAGCCCGGGCGTTCGAGCGAGGCCAGCCTCGAGCGGGGCCTCGAAGCCGTAGATCCGCGCCAGGTACGTGATGTAGCCCGCGACCGATGTCGGAGACGCCAGGGGTGAGAGCCGCTCGGTATCCGCCGCCGCGTGATGACAGCGAGTCTCCTGTTTGAGGCGTGCCAACATCCACGACCGCTCCGGCATCCTGCCGTCGTGCGTGCAACGACCGTACGAAACTCCCGAACGTGATCACAGGACTTGAGACAGTCGCTCTGTGTCATTCACGCGCGCGACGGTGGGCGATGGGCCACGCCGCACGGGTTGGGTCCGACCATTGTGAGGGTACTCACGCCAACCCGCCCGCATGCGTCTACGAAACAGATCCTGCTCCCGGACCCGATCGTCGGACCCGACGACGGTCGATCCGCGCGCTGATCCGCTTCGCGCGCACTGCTGTCGTCGGCGCACGCGTCGCCTTCGAGGTTCACATGTTGCACCGACCGCGATCCAGGCGGCCATCATGGTGGATATCCAGCATACGAAACGTGCCAAGCAACGAAGCCATCCGAATCCGACGGGCCCGCTACCCGCGGGCACGAAGGCGCCGGACTTCACGCTCAACACGACGCCGGATCAACAACTCTCCCTCTCGGAGCTCCTCGGGAAACCGGTCGTGCTCGTGTTCTATCCCGCGGACTGGAGTCCGATCTGCGGCGATCAGCTCGCGCTCTATAACGAGCTGCTTCCGGAGTTTCGCAAGCACGAAGCGCTGATCCTCGGGATCTCCGTCGACGGCGTTTGGTGTCACCTGGCCTACGCCAAGGATCGAAAGTTGCGATTTCCGCTCCTCTCCGACTTCGAGCCGAAGGGCTCGACCGCGCGGCAGTACGGAGCGTACGAGTATCGCGTGGGTGTCGCGGAGCGAGGGTTGTTCGTGGTCGACCGCGGCGGGGTGATCGCTTGGAGCTGCGTGTCTCCGCTCGGCGTCAATCCGGGCGCGGATGGGATTCTCACGGCTCTCGAGTCACTCCCAAGACCCTCAGGAGGTACGCAATGACGACGCTACGGGTACCAGTCAGCGAGCGGGATCACCTGAAGGGCCCGCCCTGGGCGCCGGTCACGCTGGTCGAGTATGGCGACTATCAGTGTCCATTCTGTGGCCAAGCGTTCCTCGTGCTTCAAGAGCTCGAGCGACGGCTCGGCAACGATCTGCGGTTCGTGTTTCGGCATTTTCCCCTCTCGGAGATCCATCCGTACGCACTCGGCGCCGCCGAGGCCGCGGAGGCGGCGAGTGCACAGGGCCGGTTCTGGGATATGCACGACCGGCTGTATCTCAATCAAGACGCCCTCGATCCCGACAGCCTGCTCGAGCATGCGGCCGCGCTCGACCTCGACGTCGAGCAGTTCGCGAACGATCTCGAAGCCCATCGGTTCCTGCCGCGCATCGAGGCTGACTTCATGGGCGGCGTTCGAAGCGGCGTCAACGGGACGCCATGCTTCTTCATCAACAACGTTCGTCACGACGGCTCGTGGGACGGCCCCTCGCTACTTCGTGCGATCGAACGCGCAAAGCGGCAGGCCGGCATCGAAGCGCGTTAGTCGGCGTGGATCGGATCGGGCGCAGGGCGCGCGTGGATGACCCGGGTCGCGACGCACGCGTACCACTGGCGCTGACACCGGAACGCTTCCGATGCGGATCGCACGATCCGATCGGCGATGTATGTCCGGTGCGCCGCATGATCGAGGATGCTGCCGAGCTCGCGAAATCGCATCCCCGGACTGTCGTGGGCCGTCAGATACGAGCCTGCGCGTCGCATCGCCTCCGGGATTCGGGTCGCCAGATGCCGCGAGAGAAGGCCGTGCAGGAGGATATTGCGCTGCACGACGTACATCCAACCGAGCGCCTCCGCGACATCATCAAACGCCGTCCTGTGGACGGGGCCATCAGAAGACGCGATGTCGAGAGCTGCGACGTCTACTCCAAGAGCGTCGAGGTCGGTCGCGAGCCGCTTCGTCTTCATGTGAGTGCCCACCAGGCCGCGGTCGAAGCGGCGTGTGAGCGCGAAGGCGGCCTCGAGCGGCGCCTCGAAGCAGTACACGCGCTCGAGGAAGCTCCGATAACTCCTATCCGATGGCCGCTCCATCATCGCAAGCCGATCGCCATCTGCACCCGCGTGATGGATGCGTGTCTCCGTGCTGAGGCGCACGAGCATCCAGGACGTCTGCTGCATGGTGCCCTTCGCACTGCAAGAGTCATGGCCGCGCTGCAGTCCACGCGGCGCTCGGCACGAGCATCCTCGTCGGCGCGGTTTGGGCACTCGGACCCCGCCGAACGTGCTCGCCGAGCGCGGCCGCTACAAGCCTTCGAGCTCTCCCGCGATCAGCACGGTGGGCTCACGCGAGGTCTCGCGCCGATAGCGTGCGGCAATCCGCTCGGCGACACCGTGACCCGTGCCGCGTGTCGACAGCGCGACGATCGAGCCACCGAACCCGCTACCGGTGAGGCGTGCTCCGTAGATCTCCGGTTGGGCGCGAGCGAGATCGACGAGCGTGTCGATCTCGGGAAGCGAGATCTCGAAGTCGTCGCGCATCGACGCGTGAGATCGATCGAGCAGCACGCCCAGTGCCGGAAGATCGTTCGCGATCAGAGCGGCCATCGCGGCGAGCACTCGGGCGTTCTCGGTGACGACATGACGGACCCGGCGATCGAGCGGACGTGGCAGCCGCGAGACGCGCCACAGATCTGCTTCGGTGAGCTCGCGTAGCGATTCGACATCGAGAAACTGCGCCGCTTGTTCGCACTCGGCGCGGCGCTTCCGAGCCTCCGCGCCTGCATGATCATGGTGGATTCCAGACGAGATCACGATCAAGTCGGCATCGGCGAGCGGCACCTGGCGCATCGCCATGGTGCGCGTGTCGATGAACAGCGCCATCCCCGGCCGGCCCACACTCGCTACGAGCTGATCCATCGCGCTGACCGGCGCGCCGACGAGCTCGGTCTCGGCGCGTTGTCCGAGGAGAGCCAGCGTCACGTCATCGATCGGTAGCGAGAACGCCTCGCGCAGCGCGCGCAACAGCGCGACCTCGAGTGCGGCGCTCGAAGACAACCCGATGCCGAGCGGGACGTCTGACCTGAGCTGGATGTTGGCGCCGCCGAGCCGATAACCGGCCTCGCGGAGCACGGCCGTGCAACCCTGGACGTAGTCGACCCATCCGCCGTGGTGATGCTCTGCACCGAGTTGATACTCGGCGCCCATCTCCATCTCGCGACTCCACACGAGCACGCGATCGTCGGTGCGTGCGGACAGCTCGACATAGGCGCGCTGCGGAATCGGCGTCGGCAGCACGAAGCCGCCGTTATAGTCGGTGTGCTCTCCTATCAAGTTCACGCGGCCGGGAGCAGATGTGCTGGTCATGGCACCTCCAGGATTTCACTCCCAGACCCATGCTCGTGCACGCGACGGGCCGACGCGGTCAGGCGTCTTCGATCGTCGATGTTTCGATGTGCGCCTTCGGATCGACGTGCCGCCGGCGCGCGCTTTGCGTCATGCGGAATGTGCGGCAGCGCCGCGTGTGGTGGTCCTCGACCGCAACGCATCCTCTACGATCGTCACGAGATCGGATCGCTGCGGTCGCCAACCGAGCGCCGTAAGCGCCGCCGACGGATCCGCGACCAGGCTCGGCGGATCGCCTGCACGTCTCGGTGACATGCTGTGAGGAACGGGACGGCCGAGCACGGCCTCTGCCGCATCGATCACCTGACGCACGGAGAATCCTGCCCCTGTGCCGAGATTGAGCGGGCCCAGCGTGTGGCCGAGCTCGAGACGAGTCAGCGCCGCGAGATGCGCGCTCGCGAGATCGACGACATGAATGTAATCGCGGACGCAGGTTCCGTCGGGCGTATCGTAATCACTGCCGAACACGCGCAGCGGCGCAGTGACGCCGAGGCCCGCATCGAGCGCGAGCGGGATCAGATGCGTCTCGGGCTCGTGGTTCTCGCGCAACGTGCCGTCTGGATGCGCACCGGAGGCGTTGAAATAGCGCAGCGCCGACCAGCGCAGCCCGTACGCGGCTGACCACGCGGCGAGCGCGAGCTCGACCGAGAGCTTCGTCGCGCCGTAGGGATTGATCGGCTCGCGCCGCGCAGTCTCCGAGATCGGAACGCGCTCGGGCGTGCCGTACACCGCGGCCGTCGAGGAGAACAGACACGCGGTGACGCCTTGATCGCGAACTGCACGCAGCAGCTCGAGCGTGCGAACGAGGTTAACGTCGAAATACGTATCGGGATCCTGGACGGATTCGCCGACCTGGATCTTGCCCGCAAAGTGAGCGACGGCTCCGACGCGCCGCTCGCGTAGGATCCGCGTCACGAGCTCGCGATCTCCGACATCGCCGACGATCAGCGGAATCGATGAAGGCAACCGTGCGGGCGGTCCTCCGGATAGATTGTCGAGCACGACGACATCTCGGCCCGCATCTGCGGCAATCCGTGCGAAGTGGCTACCGACAAATCCAGCTCCGCCGGTGACCAGGACGGTCTCGCGCTCGCTCATCGGTCCTCGCAGACGGTATCACGCGTGATCCGAGCGCGGTCTTCGCGATGTGCCAGGGCGCATGCGGCACGACTTCGTACGTCGATCAGCGGTCCGCGGGAAACGCCGGTCAGATCGCGAATCGCAGGGCCGCTGCAGCTCGGGTTCGTGTGCCGCTGACGAGCGCCGTGACTTCGGCGCCCGAAGATTCGGAATCTCTCGCGTGCGCATGGTTGTTGCTGAAATCCAGGAGCAAGGAGAAATGCCTATGACATTGCGGAAAGTTCTCATCACGACCTTGTTCGCGGCAGGTATCGGTGCCGCCTGCCACCACGATCGCGACACGTCGACGCCCGGATCGCAACCGAACAACCCGAACCCCGCCGCGACCAGCTACAACCCGAGCGGTCAACCCGACATGAGCCAGCAAGGGCAGGGCGCCGACATGAACCAGCCGGGGCAGGGCGCCGACATGAATGCACCCCCGTCCAGTACCGGCGTCAATGACACCACCGGAACGAACGCGCCGATGACGAACGACCAGGGAAGCGGGGCAGCGCGTACGGGTACTCAGCGCCGTCGCAGCCCCGGCTCGCCGAACACGAGCGGCATGGGCGGTACCGGCGGGACGACCGGTACCGGCGGCACCACCCCGCCCGGGTCGAGCAGCGGATCGGGCATGGGCTCGGGCAGCGACATGAGCGGCTCGAACACGATGGGCTCGGGCGGCGGCGGCACGAGCGGAGGTGCACGCGGAGGGACGAGCGGAGGGACCAGCGGAGGGACTTCGGGAACCCCGTAGCTACAGGCGCGCGGCCCGGCGTTGAACCGTGGCGATTCGTGTTCATCGTGCGGATCCGCGCAGCCGTGTAACAATCGACGCTACCCATTCCAGGCGACTGTCGTGTCGGCCTCTACGGTATGCGTCTGCCTTGGTACATCTGGACGTCGTTCGTCTCGGTCACCTGCATTCTGATCGGCGGCTACTGGGACATCTCGTGGCACATGTCGATCGGCCGCGACTCGTTCTGGACGCCGGCACATCTCGCGATCCAGCTCGGCGGGATCGTCTCCGGCGTCGCGGGTAGCTATCTGATCATCTCGACGACCCTCCGCCGCGGTGTTGGCATTCGCGTGTGGGGGTTTTGCGGTCCGCTCGGCGCATTCATCGGCGTGTGGGGTGCCGCGACGATGGTCGTCTCGGCCCCGTTCGACAACTGGTGGCACGCGGCGTACGGGCTCGACGTCAAGATCCTGAGCCCGCCGCACGTCGTGCTGACGCTCGGCATCCTCGGGGTTGCCGCCGGCGCGGTGCTGCTCGTGATCTCGACGCTCAATGGTGCCACCGGCGCAGCTCGCGATCGCCTGCGGATGCTGATCTTGGTGATCGGCGGCGAGATCCTCGTCCTCGCGCTGACCGCGATCCTCGAGCACACGTTTGTCTCGAACCTGCATCGTGCAGATAGCTATCGAGCGATGGCGATCGTCGTGCCCGTCGCATCCCTCGCGATCGCACGCGCCGCGGGAGGCCGGTGGGCGACGACGACGATCGCGGCGACCTACACGGGCTTCATGCTGCTCGCGCTGTGGATCCTTCCGCTGTTTCCCGCCGAGCCGAAGCTCGGTCCGGTCTATCAGCCGATCACGCACTTCATTCCGCTCGAGTTCCCGCTCCTCGTCATCGTGCCCGCGATCGCGATCGATCTCGTGCGCGCACGGATCGAGGCCTGGCCGCGGTCTCGCCAAGCGCTCGTGCTCGGCGTGATGTTTGTCGCGACGGTGTTCGCGGTCGAGTGGCCGTTCGCGAGCTTCTTGCAGACACCGGCGACGTACAACTGGTTCTTTGGAACGCACTACTTCGCGTACTTCATGCAGCCCGAGTGGTACACGGTGCAGCACGAGTTCATGCCCGACGATGCCTTCGCCGTCGGGATGATCGAAGCACTGATCGCGGGAACCTTGACGTCCTGGCTTGGCCTCGCGATCGGCGATGCGATGAAGAAGGTGCGGCGATGAAGCGCGCGCTCGTGGTCTTGATGCTGCTGTTCCCGCTCCGCGCGCACGCGCACATCGGCAGCCCCGACGTGTTCTTCGAAGGCGACGCCGGTCCATATCATCTCGCCGTCACGATTCGCGTGCCGCAGGTGATTCCCGGTGTCGCCAGCATCGAGATCCGAACCTCGTCCGAGGTCTCCGAGATCTCGGTCGTGCCGATGCGGCTCTACGGCCCAGGTTCCGAGCACCCGCCCGCAGCGGATCGCGCCGCGCGGTCCACCGCGGATCCGCAGTTCTTCACGGCGAGCCTGTGGCTGATGGAGCGCGGCTCGCTGCAGGTACGCATCACCGTCAACGGAGCGCACGGCGAGGGCAGGCTCGGCGTGCCGGTTCCCGCCGTCGCGCAGCGAACGCTCGGGATGGATCGCGGCCTCGGCATCCTGCTGTTCGGTCTCATGCTCGTGCTCGCCACGAGCCTCGTCAGCATCGTCGCGGGCGCCGTTCGCGAAGCGGCGCTCGATCCCGCGGCGGCATCGGTTCCGCGGCGCCGCACGAAGCTCGCGGTCGTCATCGCGGCGACCGTGGTCGTGGCGTTGATCGCGTTCGGGAACATGTGGTGGACTGCCGAAGCCGCGCAATATGACCGATCGACCTATCGGCCGTGGCACGTCACACCCGAGCTCGCGGGATGTCGGTTGAGCATCGCGCCGAACGTCGGGCATCTCTTGCCCGATCACGGTCACGACATGCACCTGTTCCTCGTGCGGTCGCCGGCGCCCGGCATCGATCGGCTGCTGCATCTCCATCCTCAGCTCGACCCCGAGCACGGTGATCGCTACGTCCAGATCTTGCCGTCGGTGCCGGCGGGCCACTATCAGCTGTTCGTCGACGTCGTGACACAGAGCGGGTTTCCGATCACCGGAACGGCCGAGCTCGAGCTTCCCGAGCTGGCATGTCCAGAGCTCTCCGGTGATGACTCTGCCTGGGCTGGCGCGGCGCCGCTCGCGAGCCGGCCGGTGTCGACGTTCCCCGATGGCAGCCGCATGGTCTGGGATCGACCCGCGACGATTCACCAGAACGCCGCGATGACGTTTCGGTTTCGCGTCGAGGATCAGACCGGCCAGCCTGCGAGCGATCTCGAGCCGTACATGGGCATGGCGGCACACGCCGAGATCTTTCGATCGGATCTGACCGTGTTCGCGCACGTTCACCCCGAGGGTTCGATCGCGATGCCCGCGCTCGAGCTCGCGCGCGAGAGCCTGATGGCGATGCCGATGCCTGGGATGGCCGGGCATGCGATGCCGGTCGCGCCGACGATTTCGTTCCCGTACGGGTTCCCACGCGAGGGCACCTATCGGATCTTCGTCCAGATCAAGCGAGCCGGTCGCATCCTGACCGCGGCGTTCGACACCCAGATCGCTCCCTAGGCAACATGCCCTTACGAAGCGCGCGCCATCTCGGACGCCGCACGCTTCGGATCTCCCGGTGACAGCGCCATCGCGATCATGCGGTGGGTCGGACTCGTCGAGTAGTCGCCCCAGCGCTCGGCCCAGCGCACGAACCGCTTGTCATGCGTGATCCTCGACAGCGCCAACAGCTGCCGCGCATGAATCCACGTATAGATCACGCCGCGCGATGTCGTGCGGCGATCACCCGATTGGTCGTACAGGCTCGTCGTTCCATTGTCGAAGGACGACAGCACCTTCGTTCGCAGTGCTGCGACACCTTCGTCGAACGCGCTGTGTGCGTCGCGATCGCCGGTCGCGCGGGCGACATCCCAGATCGCGAGGAGCGCGGACAGGAAGCCAGAGAGCACGTGTCTGGTCTGACCGGCGAGCGCGTGCTTCTCGTAAAACAGCTCGCCGGTGTGCTCGCGATCTCGGACGCCGCCACGCTCGATCGTGACCATGCACGGACGAACTGCGCACACGGCCGCGTCTGCGAACCGGACGTCGCCACCGACTTGATGCGCGCGCGCGAACAGGCTGCCTGCCCAGCCTTGCGCTCTCGCGTTCAGCCACGTCGTCGAATGCGGTGCGTAGCCGTCAACCCGACCGACATGCGGGATCACGAAGCAGGCACGACCATCGAGCTCGGTGTGATGGCCCATCTCGAGCAGCTTGGTCACCGTGGCGAGGAACTCGTGCTGGCGGACCTCAGATCCGGTCTCGAGGAACCTGTGGAACTGATCCATCGCGCGCTGACACACATCGACGGGGGCCTGCGCCGCCAGACACGCGGGCGACTGCAGCCACCGCTCGACCTCACCGGAATCGTCGGCCGCGTAGACGTGCGAGTAGCCGAGCGCTCTGCGGGTCGGTTGAACGCGCGGATCGAGCGCGAGCGGATCGCTCCCGATCAGCCGCTCGAGCCGGCGCTGCCGCATCAGGCGTGACACTCCATTCGCGAGACGTGCGCTCAGCGACTCCCGCGATTCGATCCTCGGACCGAACAACTCCCCCGTGAATGGCACGATTGTCATCGGCGCACATTCTTGCAATGCGCGTGCACGTCCAAGATCAGCTGCGGAGCGGGAGCAAGCTGGTGATTGTAGAAATCATGCCTCGCGATCACGTACGTGCATGAGCGGAGTCGCCCGCTCCCCCTGATGACGGGATCATCGGCCCATCACAGCTGGATCGCGCGGCGCATCTGATCGTGACCCCAGGGCACGTGAGGTGAGCGCTAGGGCCCAACCGGGAGATTTCCGCGAGTTAAACGCGTCATCCAAGCGCGGTGCGCTCCCGCGCACGTCCGATGTGCAGTAGGCGCTCGGTAAGATGCCGAGAACGCAACTGTCGCGAGTGGCGCAGGATTTGAAAACGGGTGCCCTGTCTCGAAACAGGAGCAGCAACGTGCTTGACCCGACCCCTCGGCCCGACGGCGGCGACGACAACCCGGCAACGGCAAAGATCTCCTCAGGCGGACGCATCGTCGGCGTGGGTGCCTCTGCGGGTGGGCTCGAATCGCTGGAGCAGCTCTTCGGTGCCTTGCCGGCCGACACGGGGATGGCCTTCATCGTGGTGCAGCACCTGTCCCCGGACTTCCGAAGCTTGATGGACGAGCTGATCGCGCGACACAGTGAGATGCCGGTCCTGATCGCGCAGGATGGGATGGCGGTCGAGCCGAACCACATCTATCTGATGCCGCCACGCAAGGTGATGATCATTCGCGATCGCCACCTGTTTCTCGCGGACAAGGAACCGCACACGTTCTCGCTACCGATCGACACGTTCTTTCGCTCGCTCGCGCAAGACGTCGGTCCGGACGCGGTCGCGATCGTGCTTTCGGGCAGCGGCAGCGACGGTTCTCGCGGTGTGGTCGACGTCAAGCGCGCGGGTGGCCTCGTGCTCGCCGAGAGCGCCGCGAGCGCGAAGTTCGATAGCATGCCGCTCGCCGCCGCGGCGACCGGCTCGGTCGAGCACTCGTATCCACCGGCAGACCTCGCGCGCCTTCTGTGTGGGCTGACGCCCGCCGAGCCGCCTGCCGATTCGTTGGCGCTCAGTGACGATCCGTCGCTCGACACGATCTTCCGCATGCTTCGAGACCAGTACGGGATCGACTTCTCCCTCTACAAGACGAGCACGATCGGTCGCCGGATCCAGAGGCGTGCGGACCTCGCTCGGATGCCGTCGGTCAAAGCGTTTGTCGATCTTCTACTGAGCGAGCCTTCCGAGCTGAACGCGCTCTACCACGACCTCTTGATCGGCGTGACGCAGTTCTTCCGCGATCCCGACGCGTATGCGTTTCTCGAGCACGAGGTGATCCCGAACCTGCTCGATCGCGTGCCGGTCGACCAGGAGCTGCGCGTGTGGGTGGCGGGATGTGCGACCGGCGAAGAAGCCTACTCGCTGGCGATCTTGTTCTTCGAGGCGTTTGCCGAGCGCAAGCGACAGCCAAACCTCAAGATCCTCGCGACCGATGTTCACCAGCCGTCGCTCGAATTTGCCGGGGCGGGTATTTACGGCGAAGACCAGCTCGCGCACCTGACGCCCGAGCGGCGCGCTCGCTTCTTCAACCGGCGCTCGAGCGGATATCAGATCTCGCAGGAGCTGCGCAGCCTGATCGTGTTTGCGCGGCACAACGTCACCAAGGATGCGCCGTTCACGAAGATGCACTTCATCTCGTGCCGCAACATGCTGATCTATTTTCAGCCGCAGGCCCAGCGAACGGTGTTGTCGCTGTTTCACTTCGGACTCGCACCCGGCGGCGTCCTGTTCCTCGGCGCGAGCGAGACGCCGGGCACGCTCAGCGAGGAATTCACGACTCTCGACGATCACTGGAAGATCTATCGGAAGCGCCGCGACGTCCATCTGCTGAGCCAAGTCCGGATGCCGCTCAATCGAGCATCCGCGCGGCCCGTCGTCGCGCTCGATCTGCCGCGCGTCCACGGACCCGATCCGCAGATCCTGTCGACCTACGATCAGCTGCTCGATCTGTTCATGCCGCCGGCGCTGCTGGTGGACGAGCAGCGCAATCTCGTCGATAGCTTCAGCGGTGCGGAGAAGTTGTTGCAGTTGCGGCCGCGCCGCCCCACCACGAATGTGCTGGAGCTCCTCGATGACGAGCTGCGATCGATCGTCGGGGGCGCCGTGCAGCGGGCGTTTCGGGAGAGCGCGCGAATCGCGTATTCGGGCGTCCGGATGCCCGGCGATGACAGCAAAGACGAACGATGCACGGTCGCGGCGATTCCGCTGACCCATCCGCGCACGGGCGCACGTCACGTGCTCGTGACGTTCCAGGCAACCACCAACGGCGAGGTCCAGCAGGCAGAGGCTGCGCCGGAGCCGATGCCGGTCGGCATGGCATCGCGCGAGCGAATCGAGTCGCTCGAGACGGATCTCGCGTACACGCGAGAGACCTTGCAAGCGACGATCGAGGAGCTCGAGACCTCGAACGAAGAAATGCAGGCGACGAACGAAGAGCTCGTCGCCTCGAACGAGGAGCTTCAGAGCACGAACGAGGAGCTACACTCCGTCAACGAGGAGCTCTACACGGTCAACGCCGAGTATCAGCAGCGGATCTCCGAGCTCAAGGAGCTCAACGCGGATATGGCGCACCTGCTCGAGGGCACGGACGTCGGAACCGTGTTCCTCGACGCCGAGCTACGGATCCGGCGCTTCACGTCGCGGATCGCGAGCGTGTTCCGGTTCCAGCACCACGATGTCGGACGACAGATCAGCGATTTCTCGCACAACATCGAGCGCCCCGGGCTGATGAGCGAGATCGTGCAAGCCGGAATCGATGGCACGACCGTCGAAGCCGAGGTGCGAGACAGCAGCGGAACGCCGTACTTCCTGCGGATCCTTCCGTACAAAGTCGACGAGCGCGGGAACGGCAAGAGCGCGCAAGAAGCGGCGCCGATTCGCGGCGTCGTGCTGACGCTCACCGACATCACCGCACTCGACAAGGCGCGGTCGCGACTCGCGCAGCTCTCGGCGATCGTCGAATCATCAGACGACGCGATCGTCGGCAAGACGCTCGACGGAACGATCGTGACATGGAACCGAGGCGCGGAGAAGCTGTACGGATACACGGCCGAGGAGATCATCGGTCGCCACGCGCGCGTCCTGATGCAGGCGGGCCACGAGCGCGAGTTCGATCGCTTCGTAGATGCGATCCTCCGCGGGGAAAAGGTCGAGCACGCAACCTCGTGCCGGATTCGCAAGGACGGCCAGCCGATCACCGTCGCCGTGACGGTCTCGCCGATCTTCGGGCCCGGTGGCGCGATCGCCGGTGTATCCACGATCGCCCGCGACGTGACCCCGTTGGTGCGTGCACAGCGCGAGCTCGAGGATCGGCAGCAAAAGATCCAACTGCTGTTGAAGGACACCGAAGAGATCGCGCGGCGTCGCGAGCAATTCTTGGCGATGCTGTCGCACGAGCTTCGTAACCCGCTCGCCGCCGTGATGCATGCGACGGCGCTGCTCGCGAATAGTCCGCATCCCGGCGTCGTCGGCCGCTGTCAGTCCGTGATCGAGCGCCAGGCGAACCAGATGAAGCGCTTGCTCGAGGATCTGCTCGATGTCTCGCGCATCACGCGCGGCAAGTTCGAGCTGCGGCTCGGGCACGTCGATATGCGTGGCGCGATCGAGGCCGCCCTCGAGGCGGTCGCGCCGCTCTACACGGAGCGTGGCGTGATCTTGCAACCCCAGACCTGCGACCAGCCGATTCCGGTCCACGGCGATTCGAATCGGTTGATGCAGGTCGTCGTCAACTTGCTGTCCAATGCCGCGAACTACTCGCCGCGCGGCAGCGTCGTCAAGCTGAGCGTCGCCGTGGAGCAGGGGCACGTCATCGTCAGCGTCCTCGACCAAGGTGTTGGCATCGAGTCCGCGTTGCAGCACAAGATCTTCGAGCTGTTCGTCCAGTCCGAGCAGCGACTCGACCGTTCGCGCGGTGGTCTCGGCGTCGGGCTGTCTCTCGCGAAGAATATCGTCGAGCTTCACGGCGGAACGATCGAAGTGCACAGCGACGGTATCGGGCGCGGTAGCTCGTTCGTGGTCCGCATCCCGTTGTCCACGTCGCCGCTTCGAGCGGCCGAGTCGACCACCGCGATCGGCCGTCAAGAGAAGTGCCGCGTGCTGGTTGTCGACGATCAAGATGACGCGCGCGAGATGTTGCGGATGCTGCTCGAGTCACGGGACCACGTCGTCCTCGATGCACCCGATGGCCCCAGTGCGCTCGAGCTACTGATGCACGAGCGTCCCGACGTCGCGTTCATCGACATCGGGCTGCCCGCGATGAACGGCTACGAAGTCGCGCAGAAGATCCGCGAGCGAGCCGAGCTCCGCAACATGAGGCTCATCGCGCTATCGGGCTACGGAGCGCCGAACGACGTTTCTGCGGCGATGGCGGCGGGATTCGATCAGCATCTGATCAAGCCGGCGCACCTGACCAAGCTCGAAGAAGTCCTCGGCAAGGTCGTCAACAGACCCGGCAACAGCTAGATCACAGGGACGCGACCCACAACGCAACGGCGACGTCAGCACCGACGATGTCGGTACGGATCGCGGCTTGCTTGCGATCGAGCTGGATCGAGAGCTTGGTCTCGAGCTTTCGAATCAGCGCGCCGATCTCGCGCAGCGGCGGTGTCGCCGTCAGTAAGTGATGATCGTCGCGACCGTGAACGAACGGGATGTCGGTGACGCGGATCCACGAGGTGCGTCCATCATGGCAAAAGAAGTAGCCCCACTCTTCGGAGTAGATGTTGAGCTGGAACCGCGTCTCGGGACTGTCGATCTGGCGGAACATCGCGGGCCCGGCGGACGTGTCGAGCGCGATCTCGACGTCCCAGCGACCGGAAACCGGCGGTTTGAGCTGGCGCTCTACGAGCCAGGAGGCGGACTCGAGCCTGCCCGCGGTTGTCGAGCTCTGCGTTCGCGTGAGGAGCGGAATCGACGGATCCGTCGGCGTCGGGAACCGCGATCGTTTGTTGTCTGACTCGCCCAGAGGCGATCAATTTATCATTCCAGAATTGGGAATTCCTAAGTCTTCTCAATGGGAAGACCGATCGCCGTGAGCGCAAACGCGCATCGTGCGCGCCTGCCACAGGGTTACCTCACGATCCCAAGGCGTCTCGAAAGGCGGCTAACGAATTGAACGCCGGCGGCCCGATTACCTGGCGCGACAGGCCTCGAACATGCTTTCGACGCGGGACACGGCTATCTTACGGTCGTGACGGTGGAAAGCGGCGCGTTGCCATGCCTTGTCTGTCGACAGGGGCTGGTCGCGTTCGGCGTGCTGTGCGCTGAATGTCAGGAGAAGCTCGCGAGCCCGCCGAGCCTCGCCGCCGAGCAACTTCAGGTCTACAGCGCGACGCCGACAGGTGCCGCGTTGGTCGACAGTTGGGGCAGACTGCACCGGCTCGATCCGCGGGCGAACATCGGCCGCGAGGTCGATGGCCAAGGCCTGGCGATTCGCGAGCCTTCGGTGTCGCGCAGGCACGCCACGGTGACGTTCGAGAACAAGCAGTGGACCCTGCGAGATCTCGGCTCGTCGAACGGCACGTTCGTGAACGACGATCGCCTCGACGAACCGACCGTGCTCTCCGATGGCGATCGCCTCGGGTTCGGCGAGATCGAGCTGTATTTTGTTCCGGATACGGGAGGATTCCCAGGTACCGAGCTCGGCTGGCTGACCTCTCCGACCGTGCGTCCTCTGCGTCGCACGCTGAAGGAGCCGCCGGAGAACCCCGCGACACCGCGCTTCGTCACGTTCAAGCTCCACGAGCCGACGGGCGGTGGTGGCGGATTTCTCGAGATCGATGGCAAGCAGATCCAGCTCACGACGGTCCAGCTCGAGTTCATGGCGTTGCTGATCGCGCGCATGTCGGCCGGCAGCGAGATCGCGCACGAGATTCGTGGCTTCGTCCGCTCGACCGAGCTCGTCGAGAATCTGTCGTGGGAGACGTCGGAGCCGAGCGAGAACCACGTCAAGCAGCTCGTGCGCCGGCTGCGTCGCGTGTTCATCAAGGCTGGGATCGGCGATTTGATCGAATCGCGCCATCGATCCGGCTATCGGTTGGCCGTGAAGCCACCGGCGCACTGAGCCTCAGAACGCGAACGGATATCCGAACGAGCCGCCGTTCTCGGTTTTCGGAAATGTCGCGTCGTGCAACACCGCCGCGACACAGTCACCGAGCGTTGCCTCGGGCGTCTTTTGCACGACGACGCTTGCGACGGTGCCGTCGCTGCTGACCTCGACCATGACCTTGACCGTGCCGGTCACGCCGGAGCCGCACTGCTTGACGCGCGGCCTGACCGCCTCGATCGCGCGCGCCACCATCGAGCGATCGATCTCCGCCGGGACACGGTGGAGATCGAGCGTCGGCGCTCTCGGCCGGAACGGCGCGCAGCACTCGCGCTCGTAGTCGTTGAGCTTGCACGATGCCTCCTCGCACGTGCTCTGGACCTCCGTCTCGGCGGTCGGCGCCGGCGTCGTCGCCGCGCTGGTTTCGGAAGGCGCCGGCGGTTGCGGCTTCGTCGCCGGTGGATGATGCGGTGCCGTTGCGATCGGGCGCCGGGGAGTTACCGCCATCGTAGGCTTCGCGACGGGGGCGGCCGGGGTTGCGGCGAGCGCGGTCGGTGTCGTGGCGGGCGGTGGCGCGGCCGGCAACGCCACGGCGGGCGCGATCTTGAACGGGCTCTCGTCGACGGGAGTCTCGTCGCCGCGTGGCTCGGACGCGGCGGTCACGTCATCATGGCTCCACGTCTGCCTCGTCATCACGACGGCACACAGTGCCGCGAGCGCGACCGCGGCGTAGGCGAACAGGACGCTGCGCTTGGTGCCGGCGCGTAGGTCGACGATTTGTTCGTGAGCCGGAAGTGCCGGAAGGTCGCCGATCGTCGCGATCGATCCGGTCGTGACCCGCGGATTCCTTACCACCGGCGCGCGAGGCGCGATCGCGATCACGGGCGGAGCGACGAACATCGGCGCGGGCGGTGCGACGAACATCGGCGCGGGCGGAGCGACGAACATCGGCGCGGGCGGAGCGACGAACACGGGTGCGGGCGGCGCCACGAATACGGGCGCGGGTGGCGCCACGAATACGGGTGCGAGCGGCGCCACGAATACGGGCGCGGGCGGCGCGATCACGGCGAGCACCGGTTGAGCTGGAGGTGGGAACAACAGTTGCTCCACCGCATGCGCGATCATCTCCAGCGATGGCGGCAGCAGGAACACGAGCGTCGATGCGCACTGCAGTGCTTGCGAGTCGGCGAATCCCTCGAGCCGCTTCGTGATCAGTGGAGCAACCGCGTGAGCCGCGAGCTCGGTGTCGCCGCACACGATCACGGTGTCGACCTTGGGATCGGAGATCCACTTGACGAGCTGCTTGCGAATCATCGGCTCGGAGCTCGCGACGACTTGGCGTGCGACGACGCGATAGGCAGCGGCGCTCGCGAGATCGGCGATCACGTTGCCAGACAAGTCATCGGACGCGGTCGGCGCATCCGAAACCGTCAGTACTGCAACGTTGTCCCCGATCAGCGCGCGATCCATGGTTCCTTCACTCAAGCTAAGCCCCTCGGGCAGCGAGCGTCAGTGACGGCCCGGGTACCGCGATAAGGCCTGCAAAATCGCGAGATAGGCGAAGCGCCCCGCGGCCTCGCTACCCCTCGGCGCGCCGAAGCACGGACGGTTCCCCGAAGATGATATCCAATACGCTCCGACGGACAGTCACCTCGCTCGGGTTGCCGCGAAGATCGACGCGGGGATCACGCGCCGGATCAAGACTCCGACGACGAAGAAACGCATCCGACGCGGCGCGCATCTGCACGCTGTGTAGCTAGCTAGCTAACCAAGAGAACACCAAACGCGATCCTAGGTGTCGAGGTCGGCCTCGCGCAAAGCCACGAAGCGGATCCACGACCCGAGGTCAAGCCCCGCCCGCTTCGCCGCGCGCAAGAGCTTCGCCTTGTGCTTCGCGGTCAATCGCACTTCGAGGCGCTCGGTCATCGGATCGTCAGTCGGTGGGCGAGCCATGTCCAGAACGTACGTGCAAAAACCGGACGGGGCAACCCAGCACATTCTTACGTCAAACACGCGGTTTCTCGACGACGATCTACGATCGAATGGCTCAACAAAGAGCGGTTATCGTCAACATCGGCGACCGGTTGCTAACCATCGCCTCCTTTTCGCCTTGCGCCGTACCGCCCACTCACCTAGGTTCCGGCGCCGATGCCGGAGCAAGTTGAGGGGGAATCGAGTGAGGCGTTGACCAAGCAGGAGGAGATCAAACCCCCGGAACTTGCTCACGATAAGGACAACGACCTAACTGCTGCGGGATCGATTGACGTCGCTGGCCAGCAGTTTCAATGGTCCGCAAAAGGCCTCTGGGCGGGCGTCGTCGTCTGTTTTGGGTTCACCTTGGCCGTCGCAAGGATGGACCCATTCCCCCAAAAGATAGATATGATGTTCCTTCTGGGGACGGCGCTAGGCGGTATGTTGTGCACGAGAGTGATGCACGGACGCTTGGCGGACAATCGCGCGGAGCTCGCTCGCGTTCGTGCTGATCTCGATCGCAAGGCAACCGAGTACTCGAAATTGCAGTCGAAGTTCTTGAAGAACGCGCAGAGCAGTCGACGTAATAAACCGAAGAGGAAGGGAGAATGACGATGATTGCCGTTCTCTGGGTAGGTGTGGTCTCGAGCATCGCGCTGCTTCTCGCAGTGCACCTCGTGTACTGGAAGGACGCGAGAGAGACGCGTCGAGACTCGTCGCGATTCGCGATGTTCGCGGTGCGTGATCGGCTGGTCTATCTGGTCGCCTTCAACGAGATGAAGGAGTCCGATCCGGCCTGGCAGCTCATGTACTTCACGGTCAACCACATGCTCGACCTCAGCTATGACTCGAGCATCCTGAGCGTGCTGATTCGCAACGCTCGGCATGCCGCTCGAGTGGCCAAGGACGTGGAGACGCGCATGGCGGTGCGCGTGATCGAAAAGCTCATCAAGGATGGCGAGCGACAGACGCCGGAATTCGGCAAGGTCGTGAAGCGCATGGAGCTTGCGCTTCAGTCGATGTCCAAGGCGCGCACTCCAGATTGGCAGTGGTCGCTGCTACTGCTCATCGTTGTGATCGTCGTGCCCGTCGTCTTTATCAAGCGTACCGCTCGCGAGTTGTTCTTCAACCAGAGCGCCGCTGCCGCTGCGACCCTTTGGCAGCGCCATCCGTCGCACCTCCTCGCCAAGATGGCGTAGCGGCATGGCGACTAGCGCGCCGGCTGCTTCCGCTTCTTGCTCGAGCTCGGCGCGCTCGGATTCCGCCACGAACACCGTCATCTCCGGCGCGATTGCCTGGAGGAGCTCGCCGGAGATTCGTCGCTGGCCGATTGGATTCGCGAGACCTGCAACACCAAGGCGAACGCCGAGTGACGGTGGTATCCATCTGTATCCGTTGCCGTTAAACGACATCCGTCGCCATTAAATCGCATCCGTTGACGTCGGACCTCAAAGGCACTAGATTCTAGTCACCGTCCGAGGCCAAACCTCGGGACAACCGTACGCCCCCGACGCGTGAGATCGGGATCGCCCCGCCGGTGTGACAGCCTGGCGGGGCAAATCTTTT
>JAQBQF010000345.1 GCA_028287115.1 Myxococcales bacterium | reverse complement strand
CGCCGCCGTCCAGCAAGCGCTCGCCGGAATCGCGATTCATCGACGGGCCGCTAACACCCGCGGGCGATTCGGTGCAAACTCCTCGCATGCGGCCCGCATTGCTGTGTTTGTTGTGCTGTGGAGCATGTGGCGATAACAGCACGACCAAAGCGACGACCAAAGCGACCCCCGAGTCGATCGCGACGAACGCCAAGGATGGCGATCATGTCGAGATCGTCGGGGAGGTTCACACCGTGACCTTCGATTCGACGCAACGCCTCGCGCGCAGAGTCCTCCTCGCGATGCCGCAAGATCCGGTCGCGTGGGTCGTCAACCAGGACGACGAGGAGGCGCGCGGCGTCGCCCACGCGTACGACGATACCGGCGCGCAGTATCCCCGCACGCCCGATCACTACATCCTGATCCGCAGCGTCAAGCCGGCGGGCGTCACGCAAGGCGAGACCGGGTTCACGCCGGGGAAGCTGTTGCCTGCCTGGGGCCTCGGCATCCACGTGACGACCGTCGACGGTGATCACCCGATGCCCGAGATCGGAACCCAGATCAAAGTCACCGGGACGTTCCGGCGCGTGATGTGGAACCAGCGCGAGATGGTCCCGATCATCGACGATCCGACGATCGAGATCGTCAGTGGCCCGCCTGCCCTCGCCGGCCCTGGTGCCGCCTGCAAGCTCGACCAGGAGTGCAACGCGCGCCTGATCTGCGATCGCACCTCGCTGACGTGCGCGCCGACGCCGCGCGAGATCTATTGGGCCGATCCTTGGCGTGACGTCAACGGCGTCTGCGACACGGACATGGATTGCCCGCTCGGTCAGCTCTGTAACGTCGCCCTGCCGATCGCCTCGACAGGCGCGTACGCCGCGCACTACTTCACGACCGAAGACGTCGGTCGTCATGTGTGCATCCTCGCGCCCGACGCACGGACCGTTGCGGCACAGTGTCCGCGGATCTACATCGCTCGCGATCTCTCGGGCGGCCGATTCGCGAGCGGCAAAGAAGTCTGTGTTCGCGTGCGGCTCAAGACGCCGACGTACGCGACGGACAACGACACCCACGATCAAATGGATATCGACGAGCCGATTCCGTATCCGACGGCGGACCTCGCCTACAACCTGTGGGGCTCGACGACCGAGAACGGCCCGATCTACAAGGATCCGGCGCTCGGTGCCGCGCAGGTCAACGATCCCGCGGTCGGACAAGAAGTCATCGCCATCGGAACGTTCCGCTACGATCCGGATCACGGCTGGTACGAGGTTCACCCGATCAAGGCGTTTCTGCCTCCTCCCTGACGATGCCCGATGTTCCCGACGCACGCGACTGCGCGCGCGCCGGCGAGACACCGGACGCTCGCACGACACTTGCTTCCCTGGGAGTGCATGCGAGTGCACCACCTCAACTGCATCTCATCGTGTCCACTCGGTGGTCGTCTGATCGATGGTCGCTCGAACAGCTTACGCGGCAAGCTCGCATGTCACTGCATCCTCGTCGAAGCCGGCGACGAGCTCGTGCTCCTCGACACCGGTTACGGATTACTCGATGTGCAAGCGCCGGCGGAGCGACTCAGCCGGTTCTTCCTGCGGCTCCTCGATCCCGAGTTTCGCGAAGAGATGACCGCGGTACGCCAGATCGAGCGCCTGGGCTACTCGGCCACGGACGTGCGACATGTCGTGCTCACGCACCTCGACTTCGATCATGCGGGTGGTCTCGACGATTTTCCGGAAGCGCGCGTTCACATGATGCGAAGCGAGGTCCAGGATGCGATCAAGCAGCAGTCGTGGCTCGATCGCCAACGCTTCCGGCCGCAGCAATGGTCCTCCTATCCGCGGTGGTCGGTCTACGAGCCGCTCGCCGGTGAGTCCTGGTTCGGGTTCGATTGCGTGCGCAACCTGCCGGGGATGTCTCCAGAGATCCTGCTCGTACCGCTGATCGGTCACACGCTCGGGCACGCCGGTATTGCGGTCCGCGGCGAGACGGGCTGGGTGTTGCTCGCCGGCGATGCGTACTTCGATCACGACGAGCTCGATCCCGAACAGCCGCGCTGCACGCCGGGGCTTCGGGTCTATCAGTGGATGATGGACAAAGATCACAAGCAGCGACGAGCAAATCAGGCGCGGCTTCGCGAGCTCAGGCGCAACCACCCCGAGATTCACATCGTGTGCTCGCACGACCCGCGCGAGCTCGAAGCCGATGCGGGACATCCGCTCGACATCCCGGTGGTGCCGGCGCCGCCGGAAGAGCTGCCCGGGATTCAGCCCTAGCAAAGCTCGGCGGTTCTACCGACCGGACGAGCTGCGCTGTGCGCTGACGCGACCGAGCTCTTCGAGGAGCTCCAATGCCGTGAGGTCGAGTGCGGCCGCGGCGCCTTCGATAAATCCGATCGCGTGCGCCTCTTGCGACGATCTGACCGAGGGATCGACATCACGATCGCCAAACACGTGATCGATCGTGTGTCCGCCATTCGCGATGGCGTTCAGGGCTTCTGCGATCATCTCGGTGAAGCTCAGGTCGTTCATCGTGGTGACACCATACGGGCGACGTCTGACAGCCGGTCAGAACGCGTGATTCGCCAGCAGGTACGCGGCGATCGGCCGAGCATCCGGCGACCACGCCACATCGGCACGGACGAGGAATTGCCGGCCTTGCTGGATTCTCACCCCGCCACCGACCCCGTAATGAAGAGCGACGCCGCTGCCGTCGATCATGGGATCGGAGCGCCGGATGTCGCTCCACAACCGACCGGCATCGAAGAAGCCGGCGAACCCGAGAATGAACCTGCGATCGAACGCCGAGAACCGCGTCGCTTCGGTTCGCAGCTCGACATTACCGAACGCTTTCACCTTGCCGTAGAAGCGATAGGCCGGAACGCCGCGCACGCCGTTTCCGCCGCCGATCGCGGACGTATCCTCGTACCGCGACAGCTCGTAGAACGGGACATCGCCGATCTGGACGTCCAACACGCCGCGCACGGCGAGCACGAGGCGGCGCGGGATCAGCGTCGTGTAGAAGCGAACCGTCGCGTCCGCCTGTTCGTACTGATACGGGACCGCGTCCCCGAGCCGCGGGCTCACCCGGACCTTGAACTGGTGATACTGGCCTCGGGTCGGCGTGATCTCGTTATCGCGCGTATCGTAGACGATGCCCGTCGCGATCCGACCGACGCTGTGGGACCGCCCGATGTTCGGATCGGTGATCTCGAGCGCGACCGTGCTGCTCGGATCGAACGTGAGCTGGTTGTACGTGTAGTCCGCTCCGACCAGCCACTGCCAGCTAGGTGCGAGCCTCCACAGGCCGGCGACCGAGAGCTGCGGATGCAGCCGCTGGTACGTGTCGCGCTTGGGATCGAACACCGCCGAATCCGGCGCGTAGTTGCCGATGCCGTAGAACCGCAGGCTCGTGTCCTTCGTGAACGATGGGCGAATCTCGAGCCGCAGGCGGTTGTTCATCAGCTCGGGAATCGTGATCAGCGCGTAGCCGTCTTCGTAGCTCGGACTGAAGATCGGGCCCTTGGTCGCGTAGAACGCGCCGAACTCGACGCGCCAACGGTACGGCTCGCGATCATGATCGTAGCCCGCGATGCTGCCGATCGCGCCGCCGCCGAAGCCGTTGTCGCTATCGCCCCCGATCAGCGGCAGCAGCCCGACCTCGCGATCACTGTGGACGACCGGCTGGTCGATGCTTTGTGCCCGCGCCGACGAGCCGGCGGCGAGCACCGCGACGTACGCGAGCCATGGAGCGCCCGCCGAGCGACCCCGCACGGCAAGCGCCCCGTCGGGGAGACTGCCACGTGCGCCTGAGGTCATCCCCGGCTACGAGTGCAGTGCGCGTACCAGATCGGAGCGCGGCGAACCCGCCCAACGGCTCACGACCGTGTAGTTTTCTTCGCGCGCGAACCTCACGTAACCAACGCAGCGCGGCTTACGGCCCGGTCCGCCGACCCCGCCTAAACGGCGGTCACTTCTCGCTCACAAATCTGATCACTGGCGAGGCATTTCAGCGTATGAACCGCACCAGGAGCTCGACGTGGGTGAAATCAACCTCGAAGTGTGGGATGCGACCGGTAACAAGCGGCTCAACGTCGAGGTCCCCGACGACGTCGCCGTCGAGCGGATCTTGATGGTGCTCGCCGACAAGCTGCACCTCCCCAAGTACGCGCCCGATGGCCAGCTGATGAGCTACAAGTTTCATCATCGGCGGCTCGGCGTGCAGTTGCTCGACGATCAATCGCTGTCCGGTCAGAAAGTGATCGCCGGCGATATCGTCCGCATCCAACCCGAGATCACCGCCGGCGCCCACGATGGAGCGAGCCAGCGAACGCTGGCCAGCGTGGCAACCCAAGCGCATTGACGTGCGGATCTCGCCAGACGCGCTCGTGGATGAAGCGCGAGAGGACCGCTACCACCGCCAGACGCTGATCGACTGGTGGGATCAGAAGCGCGTCGGCAGCACGCGGATCCTCGTGATCGGCGCGGGCGCGCTCGGCAACGAGATCTTGAAGCTGCTCGCACTGATCGGGAGCGGGTTCACGCTCGTCTACGACCCCGACAAGATCGAGCGATCGAACCTGTCGCGCAGCGTCCTATTTCGGCAGTCGGATGAAGGCTCGCTCAAGGCCGACGTCGCCGTCCGCGAGATGCGCGACATCAACCCAGACGTCCGGGCGCACGCGATCAACGACAACGTGATCGTGCGTGCGGGGCTCGGCGTGTTTCAGTGGGCCGACGTCGTCATCGGCGCCGTCGATAATCGCGAAGCGCGCGTGTTCATCAACTCCGCTTGCGCGCGGACCGGCAAGAGCTGGGTCGACGGTGCGATCGAGGGTCTGTCCGGGGTCGTGCGAGTGTTCTCGCCGAGCCAAGGCGCCTGCTACGAGTGCACGATGAACGCGACCGATCGCAAGCTGCTCGCGGAACGCCGGTCGTGCGCGCTGCTCGCTCGCGATGCCGCCCTACGCGGACACGTACCGACGTCGGCTGTTGCCGCATCGATCATCGGCGCGATGGAGGTCGAGGAGGCGATCAAGGTCGTCCACGGCCAACCGACGCTGACCGGCCAAGGTCTGCACCTCGACGGTCTCCACAGCGAGGTCAGTCGCGTCAGCTATCCGCGGCGCGCCGACTGCCCCGGACACGAGAACCTCGGCGCGATCATCCCGCTCGGCGTCGGCGTCGCGGATGTCACGCTCGGCGTGCTGCTCGAACGCGCCGAAGCCGCGCTCGGCCCCGGCGCAGCGCTCGATCTATCGCGCGACGTGATCACGACGTTGACCTGCCCTTCATGCGGTCACGCGACTCCCGGTCGCGCGGTGCTCGGCACCGTGCGCGAGTCGCAGGCGGCATGCCCGAAGTGCGCGACCCATCGGGTCGTCGAGATCACCTCATCGATCAGCCGCGATAGCGGGATCGATCTACGTCAAACTCCCGCAGATCTTGGACTCCCGCCGTTCGACATCATCGTCGCGCGGCAAGGCATGGAGCGCCAAGAGGCCTGGCTTTTCGATGGAGATGCGGGCAGCGTCCTTGGGCCATTGGCGGCTTCATATTCCGGGTATTCGGGGAAACAGGCGAGTCCGACATGAGCTCACTCGACATTCGTGCGATCGACGAAGCAGACCTCAAGAAGGTGCCGGTCCCGGCCACCAAGCACGAGCTGCAGGTCTTCCTCGCCGAGGAAGCGTTCGACCGTGCCGTCGAGCGTGGCGACAGCGATACGACACGCGAGATCGGCGGCGTACTCGTCGGCGAGCTCCTGCGCGACGACGGTGGTCCCTATCTACGAATCGACACCACGATCGATGCGCTGCACGCTGAAGAGAAAGGTGCCGAGCTGACGTTCACCCACGCGACGTGGGAGCACATCAACAAGGAGATGGACACGAAGCATCAAGGGAAGAAGGTGGTCGGCTGGTACCACACGCATCCCGGCTTCGGCGTTTTCCTCTCCGATCGCGATCAGTTCATCCACAAGAGCTTCTTCAACCTGCCGTTCCAGGTCGCGTTCGTCTACGACCCGAAAAGCAAAGACCACGGGATGTTCACGTGGCGTGACAACGAGGTCTGGCGGATGCGGCGCTACGCGATCGGCGCGCGCGAGCACACGTGGGACGGCAATCGCACGACGGCGCGGCCGACCGATGTCACCGACAAGCTCGAGGACAAGGCGCGCAAGGATGCCAGCGACAGCTCGAGCCGAACCGGCGAAGACGACCTCAGCCTCGGCGGCTCGCTCGGGCCGCTGATCTTGATCGCGATCGTGCTCGTGCTCGCGGCCGGATTCGTGGGCCACTGGATCGGCGCCTCCTCGGGAAATTCGGCGATCATGCAAGCGCAGGTCGAGATCTCGAAGGCTCGTACGGATGGCGCTCAGGCCGCGATCGCGGCGCTCGACAACCGGCTGATCAGTATATTGCGCCAGACGCTCGGCGATCAGGCAGTCCGCAAACCCGTGCTGCAGGCGATCGCCGATCTCGACACGACGATCGCGAAGCTCCAAGGCGGTGCGGCACCGGGAGCGGGCTCGGGCTCGGCAACGCCGCCTTCGCCGCCGTCCCCGCCGGACGCCCGCATCGTGGCAGCGATCCAGCAGCTCGTGGTCGCGCGTAACACGCTCGCAACTCTCAGCAATGATCGCACCGACGCCGAGGCCCTGTTCGCTCAGATCGAGCGCGCGACCCGCCACGGCGGCGAGCTGCGCGGGGATCTGATGCAGGATGTCGCCGAGCAACGTTCGGGACTCGGCGGCCTCTACGCGGAGATGGCAGCCGATGCAGCGAAGACCGACCCACGGCGGGCGCATCGCTTGCTCGCGACCGCCGCGCACCTAGATCCCGGAAATCGCTCGCGTTACGAGAAGCAGCTCCAGACATTCGACCAGGATGCGACGTTACCGCGCGACTCCGGCGAGGCTGAAGGCTCAGCCACCGTGTCACCCGCGGTCGAGACGATTCGAGGCGGCGCCACCCAGGCGCCGACAGCCGCGCCCGGCCCAGCGGCACAGCAAGGGGTGAACAAATGAGTGACGGCGTATTTCGCGATCAAGAGCAGATCAAGATCGAACGCGAAGAGCTGTTCGATCCGAATGTCGACAAGGCACTCGCGCGCGAGCGTGCTGGTCGCGAACGGATCGTCGCCGACACCCCACCCGTGTCGCCGGCCCGCCGGCTGCTCCTCAACAGCCTGTTCCACCTGCCCCTGGCTGCGATGCTCGCGGCACTGACGTGCTGGCTGCTGCTCGAGCCGAAGATCCAGGATCTGCCGGTGATCGGCGGCGAGGTCATCCTGATCAACGCCGAGCCGTTCGATGCGGGGTCCGGCACGATCTCGATGACGATCGGGTCGCAGTCGGTCTACGTCGATCTCCAGCGGATCAAGCTCGAGCCCGGCGAGCACGGCGAGCCCCCGATCGCGAGCGCCGACAGCATCAAGGTTGGCGATCGGATCGAAGTGGTCGGCCTCAGCGCCGGCACGCGCCTGATCGCCGCGGCGATCCGTCCCACGAGCCGCACCGATTCGTACGGGACCACCGAGAAGGCGACCTGGCCGCTGATCGTGCTGTTCCCTCTGACGGCGGCGCTGATCGCATTCGGCCTGTTGTTCGCCGAGGGACTGACGACGCGTAACTGGATCCGGATGATCGAGCGGTCGCTGCTCGGCAGCTTCATGGCCGCGCTGTTCGCGGGCCTCGCGTTCATCCCCGCGGGCATCATCATGCTGATCTCTAGTAGCGTGCTCTCGTCGGAGGTCACGAAGCACCCGGACGTCCTCGTCGTCACGATCAAAGAAGTCAGCGGGTTCAGCTTCCTGTTGTTCACGATCTGCCGCAGCGCTGCCTGGGCTTGCATCGGCGCCGCGACCGGCCTCGGCATGAACCTCGTGCGATCGACACGCACGCAGCTCAGGAACTCGGTGATCGGCGGCGCGCTCGGCGGCGCCGTCGGCGGCATGTTCTTCGATCCGATCGATCGGTTCATGAAGTCGACGATGTTCGCCGACAGCTCCGCGTCGCGCCTCGTCGGTCTCGTCGCGGTCGGCCTCTCGATCGGACTCTTCGTCGCGCTCGTCGAGCGGCTCGCACGCGACGCGTGGCTTCGCGTTCGCACCGGCCCGCTCGCCGGCAAGTCGTTCATCCTCTACAAGACGCCGACGATCATCGGCAACTCGCCGAAGTCCGACGTCTATCTCTACAAGGACGCGGAGATCGATCCGGCGCACGCCTCGGTTCATCGCGTCGGCACGACGTACGAGATCGAGGACATGGGCAGTCGCATGGGTACGTCCGTGACCGGCAACAAGGTTCGTCGTCGCCGGTTGGTCTCGGGTGATCAGATTGTTATCGGCAGCACGATCCTCGACTTCGAGGAGCGACAGAAACGCACGCCAGTGGCGTGAGATAGAGAATCAGTATGGAAGCCGTGCGAAACCTCAAAGTGAATCTGAAGCTCGAGGGCAAGCCATGCAGGGCGTGTCAGGTCCCGCTCAAGCTCGCCGAAGACGCGTCCGTCTGTACGTCGTGCGAGGGCGAGCATCACGCCCATTGCTGGGAGAGCAAGGGCGGCTGCGCGACCCCAGGTTGCGTCAACGCGCCGCTCAAGCGGCTCGATGCGCCTGTCGCGCAACCAGGCTACGCGCCGACCGGCGGCATGCCGGCAGGCTACGCACCACAGGGCTACGCGCCCGCGCAGGCTCCGCTCGCCGCCGGCATGATGCACTGCCCGAGCTGCCGCAACGTCATCACGATGGGCTCACCGCTGTGCCCGTTCTGTAATGCGATCACGAGCCCCGACGGCATCTATCACGGACCGAAAATCAACGCCCCCGGCGCCGTGCAGGCGCTGGTGTTCGGCCTCGTCGGGTTGGTGTTCTGCCAGATCATCTTCGGTCCGGTCGCGATCTCGAAAGCGAATCAGGCCAAGCGCGAGATCGCATCGAACCCGATGTACGGCGGCGAAGGTCTCGCAACGGCCGGTATGGTGATGGGCATCATCGATCTCGTCGTGTTTGCGCTGTACGTGATGATCCGGATGGGCGGCCGCCACTGATGTTGATCCGCGGCCGAACGCTCGACATGGGATTTGCGGTGCTCGCGGCCGCCCAGCTGGGCGCCGCTGCCCTGCTGGTGCCCTCGGGTGATTCGCTCGCGTTACCGGGCGGTGCGCCGCTCGGCGGAATGTGCTGGTGGCACGCGCTGTTCCATTTCGATTGCCCGATGTGCGGGATGACCCGCAGCTTCGTGGCGTTCGCGCATGGACATCTGCGCGCGGCTCTCGATTTTCATCCGGCCGGACCGCTGCTGTTCGTCGCGATGCTGGTGTTTCTCGGCGCGGTGGTGACGGTGACGGCGAGGCGCGCACAGCCGCTGTTCGAGCGGCGCAACTTCCGATTCGCCTTCGACACCGTCGTACTCGTGTGTCTGGCAATGGGTATCTTCAAGATGGTGAGGAGCTAGCGATGGCACGTTGCTCGATTTGCTACACGGTCCTGTCTGCGGGCGAGCCGGTCACGGCCTGCCCCGACTGCAAGACCGACTACCACAAGACCTGCTGGGACGAGATCGGCGGCTGCGGCTCGTACGGCTGCAAGCAAGCTGCGGTCGCGCAGAAGCCGCCGGTGCCGGTGCTCGTCGGCGCGGGCTGGGGTGACACCAAACCGTGTCCCTCGTGCACGCGGCAGATCAGCTCGAGCCTGCTCGTCTGCTCGTGCGGCGCGAAGTTCCCATGGGCCGATCCGATGACGCCCGCGGAGTACATGACCTCACTTGCACGCGATCAGGGCATCAAGAGCGCGCGTACCGCGCTGATCTGGCTGTTTCTATTGTCGTTGATCGGGATCACGGCCCCTGTCGCCGGGCCGATCGCCGGGTTCTACGCGTTCCGAAAACGCAACGAGCTGGCGGGCACCGGCGGTACATACTTGGCCATGGGTTATGGCAGCGCCGCGATCGGCGCCTTCTATACGATCTTGATCGTGATCATCGCGTTGGGACACTAACGTCATGGCGCCGAAGCCTGCAGCATTGGCGTCGCGGGTCTGCCCGAGCTGCAAGGTCGCCGGACCTGCGCGTCTGTTGCCCGGGCAATCGTGCGCGCTGTGCGAGACCCAGAAGGCATGGAGCGAGCTCGGCAACCAAGGCCTCGTGATCGATCACGCGGCGATCGACGAAGCGGTCCAGCGCCGTCGCGGAGAAGCCGCCGGCGAACCGCTGTGGAAGAAGCTCGTCGTGTGGTTCCCGCCGGCGATCACCGTCGGCATCGCGGCGTTCGCGGCGTGGTTCGCGGTGCGCCTGCTGTCGTCTCGCGAGATCAGCTCGCTCGATACGCTGCTCTCCGACCTCCAAGGCACGGCCAAGCGCACGACGCTCGTCGGGCTGCTCGCCTTGGTCGTCGGCATCGTCGCGCTGTTCCGACTGCGGCGACAGCGCCAGTTTCGCCGGTTGCCGTTCGTGATCAGCCACGCGATCGCCGTGATGGCCGGCGCATCCGCGCTCGTGATCGGTGCCGTGCACTGGTACGAGTTCAGCGGCGGATTCTCCGGCCAGTACACGTCGATGCCGCCGCGTGAAGCCCTCGGCGTCACGACGCATGTTGATCGGATCCTCAACGCGACCGTCGTCGTGCTCGCGCCAGATGGCGACGGCGACGCAACTCGCCTCGCGATGGGGACCGGCGCGGTCGTCGCCGCAGATGATCACCGCGCCTGGATCGTCACGTGTAGCCACGTCGCGATGCCGTACATCGCGGTCGGCGCGCCGCGGCACGCCAAAGATGCGCAGCCGGTGTGGGTCCAGCTCTCGGATGGCCGGCAGGGCCGCGCGAGCGTGCGCTGGGCTGCGCCGCCTCCACTCGACGTCGTCGTGATCGAGCTACCGATCGAGCACCCGCCCGAGCCGGTGACGATCAGCGCCGATGCCTCGGCGATGCAGCCATCGTCGAGCGTCACGTTCGTCCCGAATCCGTATCGTTCCGGTTGGAAAGTGCTCAACGGCGAGCTGCTGCGACGCGAGACGCATCGCACTTCGGCGGGCTCGTACGATCTGCTGTTCACGAGCTTGCCCGTGACCTACGGCGATAGCGGCAGCGGCCTGTTCGATGCGCGGGGTCAGCTCGTCGGCCTCAACACGTGGACCCGGGTGGGCGACGGTCCGTCCCAGGGCATCAGCTTGCCTTCGGAGACGATGCGCGCTCTCGTCGACGCGATCCGCAACGGCAAGCTCGACAAGCTCGACGACACGATTCAGACCTCGACGAGAGAGTGACCCATGGACAACGTACGTCTTCGCCGTCTGAAAGCCGATCACGAGGCGCTGCGCCGGCTCGCCCATCTCCATCCCAAGATCGAGATCGAGGGTGTGTTCGGCAATCCTCCCGAGCGCTATCGCTTGCTGCTCAAGGTCAAGTCCCTCCGCGAGCGCGGCGACGTGGTCGAGCAAGCCGGCGAGCATCGCCTCGAAGTCACGATGCCACGCGGTTATCCGCGCGATGCACCGCTGTTCCGGATGCTGACGCCGGTATTCCATCCGAACGTCGCGCCTCACGCCGTGTGCATCGGCGATGACTGGACTGCCGGCGAGCCGCTCGATCTGCTGATCCAGCGCGTCGGTGAGATCCTCGCGTACCAGAGCTACAACACGAAGAGCCCGCTCAACGGCCGCGCCGCACAGTGGGTCGACGAGCACAAAGATCAGCTTCCCATCGATCGCGAAGAGTTCTTTCTCGATCTCGCCGCCGAACCCACCGCGCAGTCAACGGCTCCGACATGCTCGAACTGCGGCACTGCATCCGGGTATCGCGATAGCGGCACCGGCCTCACCCCGTGCACGTCGGCGAAGCACGCGCTGTGCCCCGACTGCACGATCCGCTGCAAGACCTGCTCGCGCGTCCTGTGCCTCAGCTGCGGAGAGAAGACCTGTGCGGCGTGCAAAGAGAGCACGGTGCAGTGCACGAACTGCAAGGCTCCGACGACGGGCATCGCGCCGCCGGGCACCGTCGCAAAGCCGGGCCAGGCGATCGTGTGCGCCGACTGGCATCCGCTATGTAGCGACTGCGCGGTTGCCTGCACGACCTGCCACGCCGTGCTGTGCCTGGTCTGCGGTACGTATCCCTGTCCGACCTGCGGACCGTCCGCGACCGCGACGGCGTGATGCTACTGGTGCGCGGACGTCGCGCAGAACGCCGGCTGCGCCCAGCCGCCTTGTGACAGCTTGCGAAGCGCGTCGTACGCCGGAACGTCATCGCGGACGAGCAGCACGATCGTGATGTCGCGTGACGTATTCGTGCTCAGCAACACCTGACCCGGCGGCGAGATCAGATGCCCCCCGGCGTTCGGATTGTTGGCGGCCGGATTCCACGAGATCTCCATGCCCGCATACGGTTTGCCGCTGCCGAGGTCCCAGCCCCAGCCTTGTCCAACGCGGTGAACGTTCGTGATCGGCGGCAGGCCCGTGCACGTGATGTCTTGCGTGTACGTGCAGCCGAGACAGATGTGATCGCCGGGCGCCACGCCCTGCATCGTGAAGCGGCCCTCGGTGCTCATCGAATCCGAGTACACCGTTGCTTGGGTCGCGGTCGCCCCGAGCATCGCGATTGCGTGGCCACCGGCGTCGGTCTTCACGGTCTGGACGTTGCCGTCCGAGGCGATCAGCGTGACGTCGCGATCTGCGGCGGCCAGACCCTTCGATAGTACGAGCACGTCGATCGCATTGGGATCGATCGGGGGTTCTTGGGTGCCACCACAGCTCGCAACGAGCACGCAACCGATCGCGAAACGCATGCGCTCTTCTAACATCAGTGCGTGCGGGCGTGGCGACGAGATGTCCGTTCGAGGGCGTGCTTGACGACGATTCCGACCAGGATCGAAGCCGCGACCGCCGCCGCGATACCTCCCCACAGCGCGATCTGCTTCCACGGCCCCGGGGTCGCCTCGCCGAGCTGTGTGACGTCGCGCAGCAGCGAACCCGCATAGGCGAACAGCAGGTTATCCGGCAGCATGCCGAGCGCGGTCGTCCAGAGGTAGCTCGAGAGCGACATCTTGGTCGCGGCCAGCGCATAGTTGAGCGGGCCGAACGGAACGATCGGTGACACGCGTAACAACAGCGCGATCGAGAACGAGCGATCCGCGATGCCTCGATCGATCGCGGAGAGCTTCGCGTTCCGCTTGATCTTCTTCGCGATCCTTCGTCGCAACCCGGTGCGCGTGAGACCGAACGCGATGACTGCGGACACCAGGGTCAGCACCGTCGTGATCGCCGCGCCGGCCCACGTGCCCCAGATCAAGCCGGCGGCGATGTAGAGCTCGACGGTCGGCAACAGCAAGACGCTGAACGCGACGAGCACGACGGCGTAGACGATCAGGCCTAGCGCCCCGGCATTGCGGATCCACGCGACGAGCGATTCGATCCAGGCACCGAACGGAAGCACCATACCAAGCGCGATCAGCAGCGCCACGAGCGCCGCAACGATGACGAACGTCCATGTTGTCTTCGGCTTCACGTCGGGTCTGGCCGAAACGCCTGCGAATCACGTGCCGGCTACATGCGAAACCGACTGAGCCGGGCGAGCTCCCCGAGCCGGTATCACGCGTCCTTACAGCCCGTCGCGCGCTCGAGCAGCAGATCTCGTTCGCGCGTATTGCGCGTCATCGCCGCCGCGCGCTCGAACTCGACGCGGGCCTCGTCGAGCCGGCCGAGCTTCACCAGGAAGTCGCCGCGCACGCTCGGCAGCAGGTGATAGCCCTCGAGCGCACCTTCCGCGATCAGCGCATCCACGAGCTCGAGCCCGGCTTCCGGACCGAACGCCATCGCGACCGCGACCGCGCGGTTGAGCTCGACCACCGGCGACGGTGCGACTTGCGCGAGCTCGGCGTAGAGCACTGCGATCCGGACCCAGTCCGTCTCCTCGGCCGTTCGCGCCCGTGCATGACACGCCGCGATCGCCGCCTGCAGTGCATAGGGCCCGCGAGCGCCGCCGAGCTGCACGGCGCGATCGAGGGCCTCGAGGCCGCGGCGGATCAGCAGGTGATCCCAGCGGGCACGATTCTGATCGAGTAGCAGGATCGGCGCTCCCGAGGCGCCGACGCGCGCGTGCGAGCGCGACGCCTGGATCTCCATCAGCGCGACCAAGCCGTGAACCTCCGGGGTTTCGGGCATCAGCCCCGCGAGGATCCGCCCGAGGCGCAGCGCGTCCTCGCACAGATCGGGTCGCATCCAATCGTCGCCCGCGGTCGCGGAGTAGCCTTCGTTGAACACGAGATAGATCACCTCGAGCACCGACGCCAGCCGCGCGTCGAGCTCGGGTCCGCGAGGCACCTCGTACGGAACGTGTCTCTCGGCCAGCATGCGCTTCGCTCGCACGATCCGCTGTGCGATCGTCGGTTCCGGAACGAGGAACGCGCGCGCGATCTCGTCGGTCGTCAGTCCACCGAGGAGTCTCAACGTGAGCGCCACGCGCGCTTCGGGCGACAGCACCGGATGGCACGCGGTGAACACGAGACGAAGCAGGTCGTCGCCGACGTCGTCGAGATCGAGCTCGGGCGTCGTCGCTTGCTGGACCTCGTGCTCGAGCTGGGCGTGCTTGCGATCGACGAGCTTCGCGCGGCGCAGGCGATCGAGTGCGCGATGTTTCGCGGTGGTCATCAGCCAAGCGCCCGGATTGTCGGGAATGCCCGTCTCCGGCCATTTCTCGAGCGCGGTGACGAGCGCGTCCTGCGCGAGCTCTTCGGCGAGCCCGATGTCGCGCACCATGCGAGCGAGTCCCGCATAAAGCTTCGCCGATTCGATCCGATAGATCGCCTCGATCGCGCGATGCACCTCAGAGGCCGTCACGGGCCGATCAGACCACAAGCGGCCGCGGCCGCAAAGCTGCGGCGTGGTCAGGTCACGCCGAACAGCGTGCGCAGGCGCGTCGTCGTATCACCGTCGGTGATTCCGATCCGCAGCGTGATCGTCGTACCACTGCCCCACGGCCACCACAGTCCGTACAGCGCGTCTTGCTCGCCCGCGAATAACCGCTGTTGGGCGCGAAGGCCGCCGGTTCGCGTTGCGAGCGCACGCAATGCGTCGGGCGCCTCCGCCAGGGTCTTGATGTCCCACGAGCGCGGCAGCGCCCGGCTCGCACTCGCCAGCGCTTGCGGTTCGAGCGCGAGCGCGAACGACGATCCGACCGTCGCGAACCGACCGTCCCAGCTCCACGCCGTACCCGGCCACGTCGTCTTGAGCTGCGCGAGCTGATCGAACGCGGTTTGCCAGGAGTCGGGAGCCATCCCGCGAACGTACCGGATCAGGCGCGGTTCTTGTTGGCGTCGAGCTGTTTGCCGATCTTCTCGACGATCGCGGCTTCTTTCTTCTCGACCTCGGGACCGAACTCCGACATCTCGAAGACCTGACGGAGCTCGAGCGTGTCGCCCTCGAGAGCCGGGCAGCGCTTCGCCCACTCGACCGCCTCTTCCTTCGACTTCACCTGCCACAGCCAGTAGCCGCCGATCACTTCGCGCGCCTCGGAGAACGGACCATCGACGACCGTGCGCTTGCCGCCCGAGAACTTGATCCGAGCGCCTTTCGAGGTCGGATGCAGCCCGTCGAGCGCGAGCAGCACGCCGGCCTTGGCGAGCTCTTCGTTGTATTTCATCATCGCGGAGATGGCCTTCTCGTCCGGCATCTTGCCGGTCTCGACGGTCTTGTCACCGGGGATCATCAAAACCATGAATCGCATCGTCGTGGTCCTTTCGGGTTCGGTTGGTGGCCGGCGTTGCCTGCCTCTATCTACACGACGAACGATCGACTGCTGAATCGACAAGCGATCGAAACTTTCATCGCGGGACACTAACTCCTTGGATTCTCAGGCGACGCCGAGCAGATCGAGGATCGCGTTCACGACCGTCAGCGGATGCGCCGGGCAACCGGGAACGTAGAGCGCGGGCGTCACGTCATCGAGAAAGCTCCGATCGACGCCGCTCGCGCCGTCGTAGAGACCTCCGGAGATCGCGCATGCGCCGACCGCGATCAGGAAGCGTGGCTCGGGCATCGCGTCCCAAGCGAGGCGAACCGCGTCGCGCATCGTCCGCGTCAGCGTGCCGGAGAGGACGAGCCCGTCGGCGTGACGAGGCGAGGCGACCCACTCGATCCCGTAGCGCTGGATGTCGAAGTTGACGTTCGCGATCGCGCCCAGCTCGAGCTCGCAGCCGTTGCAACCGCCGGCGGAGACCTGGCGGAGCTTGAGCGAGCGTCCGAAGATCTTCGCGAACGCCTCTGATGCGCGCACGCGTGTGCGCTCCTCGGCACCCGCGGTGATCACGAGATCCTCGCGCGATGTCCCGCCCATTCGCGGCTGCGCGGTGAATTCGATCTTCGCTTCGGGACAGGCCGCGACGCACTCGTTGCAGAACACGCAGCGACCGAGATCGATCGACACCGGATCGATCTTGATCGCAGCCGTCGGACACGCGGCGACGCACGCCTCGCAGTCTGGGCCGCAAGCCGTTGACTTGATCTCCGGGCGGCCGCGAAAGCCCGTCGGTATCGCGGTGCGGACGTCGGCCACGAACTGCGTGCCTTGCGCGACGCGAACCCGAAGCGCGTGGAAAATGCTCATAGGTCGTTCCCGCAGTAGGACAGATCGAAGCTCTTGTTACAGATTGGAAAGTCCGAGATCTCGTTGCCGCGAACCGCGAGCGCGAGGCCCATCCAGTTGCGCAGCGACGGATCCTGGACCTTGTAGTGAACGAGCGCGCCGGCCATGTCGGTCTCGAGGCAATGCACGACCTCGCCGCGCCAGCCCTCGACGACCGAGATCACGAGCTGCGACGGTCCGAGGCTCGGCAGCACCGTGCGGCGCGCGGCCCATTCGCGCGATCCGGACATCACGGCCTCGAGCCAGCTCAGCGAGGCATCGATCTCTGAGATCCGCAGCCGGGCGCGCGCCCAGCAGTCGCCGGTCGTCTCGCCACAGATCTTGATCGGTGGCGTCGCAAACGCGCCCTGCCCGGGCGAGCGCGCGTCGATCTCGAGGCCGGACGTGCGCGCGATCATGCCGACGAGCCCGAGCTGACGCGCGGTGTCTTGCGAGACGACGCCGACACCTGCGAGCCGGTGGCGAACCGAGCGCGCCGACAGAAAGCACTCGTCGATCACCGCGAGGTCCTCGCGCATCAGCTCGAGGTTCGCGCGCACGACATCGGCGAGCGCGAAGTGCAGCTGCATGCCGTTGCCGCCCGGCCGAATCGCGCCGCGACCGAAGCGACTGCCGCACAGACGCATCGTCGTGTTGATCGCGGTCGTTCGCAGCCGGCCGTAGGTCGACGCGCCGGGCAAAAAGCCGACGTCGGCGGCGAGCCCGGACAAGCCCGCGAGGTGCATCGCGATCCGCTCGAGCTCGAGCGCGACACCGCGGGCGAGCTCGGTATCCGGATCGCTGTCCCAACCCGTCAGGCTCTCGACCGCGGCTGCATACGCCCAGGCATAGGCGACGCTCGTATCACCCGCGATCGTCTCGACCCACGGTGCGAGCCGCAACGGGTCGCGTTGCAGGAGGCGCGCCTCGACCCCGCGGTGCTGATAGCCGAGGTGGATCTCGAGATGCAGGACGTGCTCGCCAAAGCACATGAACCGAAACGAGCCGGGCTCGATGACGCCGGCGTGAATCGGCCCGACCGCGACCTCGTGAACTTCCTTGCCGTCGACGCGATAGAACGGATACGCGTTCATCGCCGCCTGATCCTGGCCTTCGAACCGAATCGGCTTGAGCCACGGGTGTCCCGCGATCCGGACGCCGTGTTGCTCGTGCAGCTCGCGCTCGAAGCAATGCAGCTCCGGCAGCTCGGTCGTCAGCTCGTGGTAGCCGGTCGCGGGATCGACGGACGTGCGCAGCACGCGCATGAGGTCGTTGCGCTGGAGGACCGCCGTGACGATCACGCGCTCGCCGTCTCGGCGGCCGTAGAGCGTCAGCGGCCGCATGCCGGACCGCGCACGCTCGATGATCTGCGCGCGCCACTCGGGGATCTCGAGCAGCTCGATCGCTGCGACGTCCGTGCGGTGCAGGGGCATCGACCGCGTCATGGGGTCTTCAGTCCCGCTCCACCCACGGAGCTCGCGACGCGCTCGATCAACGAGTTGAGCTGGGGCGGAATATAGATGCCGAGCACGAGCAACACGCCGAGGAAGATCAGCTTGTGCAGCGCCGCGAGCGCACTCTGACGCGGCCAGGTGCGCTCTTGCTTCGGCTCGCCCCAGATCATCGGAAAGATCGTCCGGCCGGTCGCGACAAACGACACCGTGATCAACATGCAGAACGCCGCGAACACGAACATCTGTCCGCTCGTGACCAGCGCCGACAGGATCAGGAGCTCGCCGAGAAAGCTGCCGAACGGTGGAAATCCGAGCAGCGCGAACGTGCCGACCATCAGGAACATGCCGCTATACGGCAGATCGCGGATCAGGCCCGCGATCGCCTTCGTGTCCTTGGTTCCGTAGTGGCTCTCGATCTTGCCTGCAGTGAGAAACAGGATCGCCTTGATGAACGCGTTGCTGAGGACATACAGCAACAGGCCGTACGAGGCGCCGTGGCCGAGCGCGAGCCCGATCGCGATCACGCCGGCGTGATTGATCGAGGCGTACGCGAGGAGGCGTTTGAAGTTGCGTGTCGCCACGATACTCGCGGTCGAGACTGCGACCGAGGCGAGGCCGATCGCGAGGAGCTCGCCCGTGATCAGATCGCCGCTGCCGGCGCGGTAGACGTGAACGATGTGGAACATGAACACGACGACGCAGTTGAACTGCACGGCGCCGAGGAGCGCGGTCACGCCGGCCGGAGCTTCGTCATAGGCCTCCGGCAGCCAGCTGTACATCGGTGCCAGCCCGAGCTTCGTCGCGAGCCCGAGCAGGACCAAGCCGACGCCGATCTGACGCCACGCATTCGCAGGTCCTTTGACCACATCGCCCATCTGATCGAGGAACAGCGTCGGGGACTGGCCGTCGACATACATGCTGCGGGTCAGGCACGACATTCCCAGCAGCACGAGACCCAGGCCGACCGAGGAGAACAGCAGGTAGCGCCACGATGCGATCCGCGATGCCGGGCTATCGGGCCGCACGATCAGCAGCGCGGCCGACAGCGCGGTGGCCTCGATCGCGATCCAGATCAGGAGCAAGTGATTGCCGATCAGGGCGAGGTTCGATGCCGCCAAGAACGCCAGCGCGAACACCATGAACCGCCGGGACAACCCTTCCGCCGCGACGCGCGCGCGCAGGTAGATCGCGATCCCGAGATAGATGATGTTGACCGCCGGGGTGAACAGCTGCGCCGTCGCGTCACCGCGCAGGTAGCCGTTGAAGAACGGTTCGGTCGTCGGCAACGCCGCTTGGATCAGGGCGACGGCACTCGTGATCACCGCCGTCGTCGTCAAGATCACGGGGGCGTGCCGGCCGACCCGCGGCAACAGCACCGCGAGCGCGGCGAGCGCCGGAACGCCGACGAGCAGCAGCCACATCACGATCATGAGGTTGGTCCCTCGACGGCACTTGCCTTGGCCGCGGCCTGGCGCGGTAAGGTATGCAGGTACCAGCGGAACAGCAGGATCGTGGTGACGACGAGCGAGGTCTGGCCGATCCGGAGGCCGAGTCCCTCCTGATCGTGCGGCCCGCCGAGCTCGAACAGCGCGATCGCGTTTTCGATCCGCAGCGCTCCCATCATCTGACTGAACGGACCGGTCTGCGTCGCGAGCACGAGAAACCCGAGCAGCAAGGCCGCGGTCGCGACCGCGACGAACGTCTGATCGTCGCCAGGTGCCTTGACGATCAGGTCGGCAAACCGAAACGCGACCAGCACGAGGACGATCGCGAGCGTCCACGACATCAGATTCGGCGGCATCACGTCATTGCGTGCCGATGCCCGCTGGGCGCGCAGCACGGCGTAGAGCGCGATCGGTGCACCGAGCCCGCGGACGACGACGAAGTCGACGAGGCTCACCCAGACATCGACGGTGTCGACGGCCGGATCGAGCCGGTAGCTGATCCACGCGAGGAGCAAGCCCTGCCCCATCAGGCCGACGAGGCTCAGCCGCCATGACGCGACGAACAGCGGCACCAGGATCACGCCGAGGTATCCGATCAGGAGCGGGCTCATCCGTGACCGCCCGTTCTCCCGAGCATGGCGAGCAGCGCGACCGCCGATGCGATCAGCGCGATGACCACGTATTGCGGAATCACGCGCAGCTTGATCCGCGCGATCACCGACTCGCTCAGGCCGATCGCGATCGCGATCCCGAGACACAGCGCGAGATGCACGATGATGCCGTTGAACCCCCGCAGCGGGGAGGCCGTGACGATCAGCGTCGAGCCCGCCCATGGATTGACCAAGGCCGCGATCGCCGACACGCCGACGAAGAGCTTGATCGCAGCGCCGAGCTGCAGCATCGCCAGCTCGGGACCGCTGTGATCGAGGATCTGGACCTCGTGGACCATCGTGAGCTCGAGATGCGTCGTCGGATCGTCGATCGGCATCCGCGCGGCTTCGACCTGGACCACGATCACCATCGCGACGATCGCCGCGATCCACATCGTGAACGCGGCGGTGTTGTCGAGCTGAGGAATCAGCGCTTGATAGAACGTGCGCGTTCCCCCGTGCAGGCACAGCGCGCCGATCACGAGGAACAGCACCGGCTCGAGAACGACCGAGAACGTCGCTTCGCGCGAAGCGCCCATGCCTTCGAACGAGCTGCCGGTGTCGAGGGCGCCGAGCATCAGCGCGATCCGGCCGAAGCCCCACACGTACGCGAACCACACGAAATCGAAGTCGAAGGACGCGATCGGTCGCGCTCCGACGAGCGGCACGATCAACGCGGAGACGACTGCCATCGCGAGCACGATCGCCGGTCCGATCCGAAATACCGGCGTCGTCACGGCGCTGTAGACAGGCGTCTTGCGAACGAGCCGGCGCAGATCGTATGCGAGCTGGAGGATCGGTGGCCCTCGCCGCCCGGCCCACAGCGACTTCACGCGATTGATCACGCCGGCGAGCACGATCGGCATCACGACGAGAGCGGCGAGGTTTGCGACCACGCGCAACATCACACGCCCTGACCTAGGGCGACGAGCGCGACGATCACGAGGACGACGAGGCCTGCCGCGAACGCGAATCGCGGCTGTTCCGGGATCCGTCCGGACGTGTCTTGAACGAACTGTTCGCCTTGGCCGAGCACCTCGAACATCCGCTGTTCGACGGCGTCGACGTGATGGGTCGACAGATGCGACTTGTGTTGCGGGAACGGCTCGGTCGGGAGCTGCTCGCGCGTCATCACCGGCAGCGCCGGCCGAAACAAGCTGGTGAGCTGCGCCGAGAACGAGCTCCCCGTGTACTGCATCCGTGAATTGCCCGCCGTGTAGCCGCAACCCCAGGTCACGCTCGTGCGGGCCGCCGCGCGCCGGCGCCAGGTGAGCGCGACGACGACCGCGATCACGAGCGCGAGACCGCGGCATGCCCACACCACCGGCGCGAGCGTGTCTCCCAGATCGGGCGCACTACCCGGAACGTGTGCCGTGAACAACGCGAGCACCGGCCTCACGAGATACAACGCGATGCCCGGGAAGACGCCGAGCGCGACGATCCCGCACGTGTGGATCGCCATGGGACCGATCATCGTGCGCGGCGCTTCGTGGCCGGTGTGGACCGCCGGATCGCGAGGCGTGCCCAGAAACGCGATCCCGAAAGCGCGCGTCAATGACAAGGCACTCACCGCGCCGACGAACGCGATCACGGCGGCCATGCAGACGAGCACGACATCGCCTTGCCCCGATGGCGCTGGGCCCGAGAGCAGCCCGGAGTAGATCAGAAACTCGCCGATGAAGCCGTTGAACGGCGGCAGCGCCGACATCGCGAGCCCACCGACGAGAAACATCACGGCGGTTCGCGGCAACTTCCGCGCGAGCCCGCCGAGCCGTTCCAGATCGACGGTGTGCGTCGCCCGGTAGATCGCGCCCGCGGCATAAAACAGCGAGCACTTGAACAGCGCGTGGTTGAGGATGTGAAGCAACCCGCCGCCGAAACCGAGCGCGGCGATCGCCGGATCGCCCCAGGCCCACCCGAGCAAACCCAGGCCGAACGCCATCGCCGCGATCCCGACATTCTCGGTCGACGAGTAGCCGAGGAGCCGCTTGAGATCGCGCTGCGCAGACGTGTAGAGCACGCCGAACACCGCGGACACCCCGCCGAAGATCAGCACCGACCAACCCATCCACTCCTCCGGCCGACCCGACAGCAGCGTGAATCGCAGGAAGCCGAACAGGCCCGCCTTGTGGATCACTCCCGACATCAGCGCGGAGACGTGCGCGGGCGCGGCCGAGTGAGCGCGCGGCAGCCATGTATGAAATGGGAAGAATGCGGACTTCAGCGCGAACGAGATGCCGAGCAGCAAGAACAGCGCGCTCTGAGACGACGGGTGTCCTGCGAGAAACGTCCCGAACTCGGCGAAGTCCATCGAGCCGGTCTTGCTGTGCAACAGCATGAAGGCGGCCACGAGCACGAACAACCCGACGTGCGTCGAGACCAGATAGTTGAACCCCGCGAATCGGATCTTCTGGCTGCGGTAGTCCCAGATCACGAGCAGCCACGCGGCGACCGCCGCGATCTCCCAGCCGAGCAGGAACACGAGCGCGTTCTGGACCGAGTAGATCAACACGAACGAGATCGACGTCATGTTGAGCAGCGCGTAGTGCGGTCCTCCGTTGCGTCCGCCGGCGAACGATGGGCGCAGATAACCGACCGCGTAGATCGTCCCGAGCAGCGTCATCGGCAACGACCACGCGAGAAAGAACGCACCGAGCGAATCGACTCGAAACGCGATGCTCTCGATCGGGGCCGGCCACGGCCAGATCACCTCGATGGCGCCGCCACCCGAGAGCACCGGCACGATGCCGATCAGCACCAGCACGGTCGCGATCGCCTGCGTGACGATCGCCGCGAGCGCGCGATCGCGATTGCTGCGCAGCCCGACGGCAAGGCAGGCCCCGGCCAACAGGACCGGGATGCTCGTGAGCAGCAGATCAGAGCTTGTCATACGCATCGGCCGGGACAGGACGCGCCCTTGCCACCAGCGATCGCCATTGTAACGCCACCGGCCGATGGCGACCAAACCCGCGTGATCTGCGACAGATCGTCGCTATGCACTTGTATATGTGGTCGAGCGCGCGCCGGTCTCGGATGGCAAAGGAAGCGCGAAGCGAAAGGTCGTGCCGCTGCCCATCGCGCTGTCGACCCACAGCTTGCCGCCATGCGCTTCGACGATCGCCTTGCAGATGTACAGGCCGAGGCCGGTTCCTTTTTTGACCGCGGGACGCTTCGCCGCCCAGTACGGATCGAACAGATATGGAAGCTCGTCCGGCGGAATCCCCGGCCCCGTGTCGGCCACGCTGAGCTCCACGGCACCATCGACGAGCCGGGCACACAGCGTGATCGTGTCGGCGGGGCGACAGTACTTCAGCGCGTTGCCCAGCAAGTTACTGAACACTTGCTCGATCCGATCGCGGTCGCACAGCAGCTTCACGGGTCCGAGCTCGCTCTGGTACTCGAGCGTCATGCCTTTCTGTGCCGCGATCGGTTCGTAGGTCTCGACGATGCTCGCCAGGATTCGCTCGGGCTCCTCGATGGTCTTGTTGAGCGTGAGCCCTTTCGCCTGGATGGTGGCGACATCGAGGAGGTCGTTGATCATCCGATCCATGCGACCACCCGAGCGCTGAATTCCTTCGAGCTGCTTGCGCACGTGCGGCACGCTCGCGAGCTCCTCCATCACGTTCGAGGCGACGAGCTCGATGGTGGCGAGGGGACCGCGGAGATCATGAGACACGATCGCGAGGACCTCTTCGCGCCACCGCAGCGCTTGCTCGCGGTCTCGCACCGCCTGCTGCGAGAGCTCGTAGAGCCGGGCGTTGTCCACGGCGATGCCCGCGCGGCGACCGAGCTCGTTCGCGAGGTTAATATCGGCCGGACTATATCGGCGGTCGGAATCGGCGGTGAACATGAGCGTGATGGTTCCAAGCGTGCGGCCGCGGGCGGACAACGGCGCGATGATCAACGACCTCAGGTGAAACGCGCGGATCGCGTCGAGGTGCTCTTGGTCGCCCTCTGCATACCTGATGAGCGCAGCATCGACGATCTCCGCTGCAAACACCGTCGCGCCCGTCCGGATCACCTCGGCGACACCCTGCGGCTGGTCGAGGTTCGGCGGGTACTTGCGTGCAATCTCGCGCGCGAGCTCGAGCTTGTCGGGATCGACGTGCCAGGTCACGACACGACGCAACGAGCCCTGCTCCACCAGATCGACGATGCACCAGTCCGCGAGGGCGGGCACGGCGAGACGTGCGAGCTGCTCGAGCGTGTGGTTGTAGTCGAGAGAGGCGTTGAGGACCTTGGTCGCCTCGTCGAGAAACCGTTGATCGGTGACATCGGTATTGGTGCCGAACCACCGAACGACCCTGCCGCTGTCGCGTATCGGAATCGCTCGCGTCAGAAACCAACGACAGCGACCATCTTTGCCGCGCATCGGAAACGTGTCCTCCCACGGCACGCCCTGCGCCACCGCCTGCGAGTATCCGTCGAGCACGCGTCTCAGGTGGTCGGCATGAACGAACTGCTCCGGCCCCGCAGCTTCCATCCGGTCGAGAGAGACACCGGTGAATTCGAGCCACCGGCGGTTGTACCAATACGGCTCCCCACGTTCGTCGGCGATCCATGCGAGCTGCGAGATATTATCGGCCAGGCCGCGAAACTCGAGCTCGCGTTCGCGTAAGACCCTCGCGGTTCGTTCGGCGGCTTCACGCAGGATGTGCTGAAAGATCGCCGAAGCGGCGCGCTCCGCGATCATCCCGAACAGAAACTTGTCCTCGCGCGAGAACTCCTCCGTGGTCCGTGACCCCATATAGGCGACCGCGACAACCTGGCCTCCTTCGACGAGGGGAACGCCGTAGAGCGCTCGCACGCGCGACTCGCGAATAGCCCGAATCTGAACGATCGGATCCTTCCAGGCAGACCTCAGCTCGCGCGGCTTGGCCTCCGCGGCAATGGTGCCGGCGAAGCCCTCTCCGATCCGCTGACGGTGCTCGACAGTCGCTTCGTCGAATCCTCTCGAGGCACGCATGCGAAGCAGGTCACCTTCGTGGACGAGAATCGCCGCAACATCGACCGCCGTCGTGCTCTCGCTCAGGATATCGAGCAGGCGATTCAGGAGCGCATCGAGTCCACGGCTCCCGAGCACGGCATTCGCGATTCGATCGAGTACCTGCAGCGTGCGATCGCGTGCCGTCGTGTAGTGCTCGACGACGGCTGCCGCCGTGTGATCGATTGCTTGGTTGAGCACGCGAAGGTGGAGAAAGTCCTCGGGACCGACCATCCGGTCTTCCCACACGCGCATGATGCAATCCCGAAGGATTCCGAGCTCGATGACGACCTGGGCAACATCGAAGCCCTCGATCAGCCGATCGATGGCATGCATCGCGGCCGTACCGTCCGCTCGCGGCGTGCCTCCGAGCGAGATCTCGTCGGTGACATTCGCGATCTCCTCGAGCACGTCCGGAACGTGGTCCATGAGGGCCGCCCGATCGAGCTCTCGTGCGATCGGCATCGTCCGGAAGGCTGTTTCCCACCCTGCGAGAATGTCAGCGCGGTGGGCGTCGATGAACTTGCTGCTCTCCGAACGGTGCGACTGCACCGTGTCCTCGTCCCGAGAATCCTCCTCGGCCGCACTCGCCCGATGCTCGTAGTCCATCGTCATGCTGCATTGCATTCGCCGGTCCATCGCTGCATTGCATTCGCCGGTCCATCGCTGCCGACGACGACGCGAGAACACCGGCGATGTGCGCTCGATCATGCGCCGATCGATTCTTCCGTCCTGCGAACAAGCAGCGATCATTCGCCTCCGGGGATTCCGTGGTTCATCGTTCTGCTCGTGCGCCCGGGTGACCTACGTGCGCTCCGCGCTCACGCGTAACCTGGCTCGTGGATCGTCGGCGACGGCGGAGCCGAACGGCTTCATTCGGGAGCGCAGCTCGGCGGCCCCACGCGTCCATTGCCGGTTGCCTTGCTACCAATCAGATGGTTGCTTCTATCGTGGGGACGCCGCCGACCCAGTTCCTCGACCTCGCCCGGCAGGTCTTCGAGCTGGACGCCCGCGGTCGCGCGGCACCGCACGAGCTCGCCACGGCTATCGAGCGAACGTTCGAGCGGATCTACGTCGAGATGTCGACCGTCATCGGGCAAGGCGGGTTTGCCGCGGTGGTGGAGCGCGCGCTGTACGATACGACGGCCGATTGTCCTTGGCTCGATGCCGAGACGATGGTGGCGGGCTTACGTCCGGCGCCCAGTAGACTGGCCGCGATCCTCGAGCGGGAGAGTCGAGAGCTCGTCCTCGATTGCGTGATCCGATGTGTCGGCGCCGTGTTGGCGCTGCTCTCAGATTTCATCGGGGAGTCGCTGACGATCCGATTAATTCACAGAGCGTGGGCGCAGACGCCTCTCGAGACCTAATCCTCCCGGAGCAGCCAATCATGCCCGCACGCGAGCACGTCCCGATCAGGCTCCTGTCGACTGGCGTTCCTGGACTCGACGAGGTCTGCGGAGGAGGCATTCCGGAATTCTCGCTCAACCTGATTGTCGGAGTGCCGGGCGCCGGCAAGACGACCCTGGTCCATCAGATGCTGTTCGCGAATGCGACATCCGAGCGCCCGGCTTTGTACTTCACGATCATCGGGGAGCCGCCCCTCAAGATGCTGCGCTATCAGCAACAGATGGGCTTCTTCGATCTGGCGAAGCTCGGCACGGCGGTCCGCTTCATCGATCTCAGCACCGAAGCGCTCGACGGCGATCTCCAGGATGTGCTGGGCCGCATGGTCGACGCCGTCGCGGAATTCAAGCCGGCAGTCATCGCGATCGATTCGTTCCGTACCCTCGTCCACGCGCATGCCGCCAGTGACAGCGCGAAAGGATCGCTGCTGCGGTTTCTGCACGAGCTCACACTTCAGCTCGCGGCGTGGCAAGTAACCTCGTTCTTGATCGCCGAACAGGAATCCGGCGAGCTCCAAGACAACCCGATCCTGACGATCGCGGACTCGATCGTGCTGTTGACCCAGGTGCGAGACCAGCAGTCGATGTTGCGCCGCCTCGAGATCACGAAGATGCGCGGCATGGCGACCTTGGCCGGGCGGCACTCGTTCCGGATCGATCGAGACGGTATCCAGATCTTTCCACGGGTGCCGAAGCGCCTCAAGGGCCTGGGGGCGTTCGACGGGATGCATCGCTGCGGGTTCGGGATCCCACGCCTCGACGAGATGCTAAGCGGCGGACTCCCCGCCGGCGACGCGACGCTCATCTCCGGACCGTCCGGTGTCGGAAAGACCGTGTTGTGTACCCACTTCCTGTCGGAGGGCGCAGGTCGCGGTGAGCACGCCGTGCTTGCCGTGTTCGAGGAGCACTACGAGGACTATCTCTCGCGCGCCAAGGGCCTCGGGTTCGACCTCGAGGCGCAGGTCCGAGACGGCAGCCTCTCGGTGATGGAGCTGCTCCCGCTCGACCTTTCCGCCGACGAGATCCTTCGCAAGCTGCAGGACAAATGCACCGAGACGGGCGCAAGGCGTCTCGTACTCGATTCGCTCAGTGGCCTCGAGCTCGCACTGGCACCGGCCTTTCGGCAAGAATTTCGCGAATCGCTCTACCGGATGGTCGGCAGCATCACCGGCGGCGGGATCAGCGTGCTCATGACGATCGAGGTTCCGGAGTCGTTCAACGACATCAAGTTCAGCCCGCAGGAGATCTCGTTCCTCGCACAGAACATCATTTTCCTGCGTTACGTCGAGCTCAAGGGACAACTACGAAAAGTGCTAGCCGTCGTCAAGATGCGGCGAAGTGCGCATAGCCTCTTGCTACGCGAATACGAGATCACGAGTCACGGACTCTCCGTCGAGGAACCGCTGACCGGCTACAGCGGAATCTTGACGGGCATACCTCGCGGGCGCATCTAACAGCCATGACCACCGAGCCACACGGCGGCGAGTCAGAATACCCGTCCGGGCCACTCGATCCGCACGACAATCTAAAAGAGGCGAACGAAAAGCTGCTGCTCGCCGGTCTTCGCGAGCAGGATCTCGCCGCTGCGGCGCACCAGAGTGCCGAGAAGTTGCGAGCCGTACTCGACAACATGACGGAGGGCGTGACCGTGTTCGACCGCCGCGGCGAGGTCGTGCTGCTCAATCCGGTCGCACGCGCGATGCTCGGGCTCGGCTCCGATCGTGGGACCGCGGACGACTACCGCCGGCTCGATGTGCGGGTGCTCGACGGTACCCCGCTCGATTTCGATCGAGATGCACTCAGACCGATGCTCGAAGGTACGCGGTTCGCGGATACCGAGGTGCTGCTCAACCGACCGGGGCACGGGGTCCGGCACCTGGTCGCCAGCAGCAGCGACGTTCGAGATGTCGACGGCGAGATCGAGCTCGTCATCCTCGTCGTCCGCGACGTCACCGACCTGCGGAACCTCGAACAGATCCGGGAGCAATATGCGGCGCTGATCACGCATGACCTGCGGGGTCCGCTCTCGACCATCAAGATGGCGGCGCAACTGCTCCTGGAAGGTCCGACGCCCGAGCGGTGTCGGTCCTTCGCGGTGAAGATCGAGCGCAGCCTCGATCGCATGGACCGGATGATCGGCGACCTCCTCGACGCGCAACGAATTCGTGCAGGCAAGCTCGCCACACCTCAGATGGCCGAAGTCGATATTTTCGAGATCGCCCGCGAAGTGCGCGAGGATCTAGGCAATCGTGTCGAGCTCCGAGGCGAATCGAGCGTGCGCGGCGTGTGGTCCGCGGAGGACATCCGTCGAGCGATCTGGAATCTCGCGAGCAACGGCCTCAAGTACGGGCGTCCCGACACGCCTGTCACCATCGAGGTCTCGCGTCACGGCGATGTCGCGGTCATCGCCGTGCACAATGAAGGCACGCCGATCCCTCGGGACGAGCTGCCGCTGATTTTCGAGCCGTTCGTCCGCAGCCACTCCGTCGCCGCGCAAGCACCGCGAGGTTGGGGACTCGGCCTCACGCTCGTTCGTGGCGCCGTCGAGGCACACCACGGATCGATCCACGTCGACAGCGACGCAGCGACGGGGACGACGTTCACGATGACGCTTCCGATCACTCCACCGGCGTGACGGGTGGCTCCTCGAGCGCTGCCTCGCTCGGCCTTGGCTCTTCGACATAGCAAGGGACGATGATGATCACGAGCCGCGACCCGCCGAACCTCAGGAGCTCGGTCCGCAGGTGGCGCGCGCGATGCGTGTGCAGCAGCACCTGCCACCAGTGAGTCTTCACGAGCTCCGGCAGGAGCACCGCGATCTGCCGCGATGGGAACTGCTGTTCCAGTTCCTCGATCAGCTTCAGCAGCGGCTCGTACATCAGACGATATTCGGATCGCAGCAACACGAGCTTCGGCGGTTTCATGCCGGCACGAGCCGCCGGACCCTCGACGTGCCGTGCCCAGTTGTCTTTGATCGCATCGGCGTCATCGTCCTGCGTGATCAGGTGGACGCCGATGACGTCCGGCGAGAGCTGCAGCGCGAAGCTCAGCGCCCGGTCGGTGAGCTTGCTCCAGGACTCTTCCGCAACAAGCACGATCGGCGGCTCGGCCTTCGTCAGCTGGAGCGTGCTGTCATCGTAGAGGCGGGCATCGAGGTGAGTGTAGTAACGCTTGATGGACCTCATGAGGACCACCATGGCCGGGATGACGAGCAAGGTGATCCACGCGCCTTCGGTCAGCTTTGCCGCGATGATCACGATGAGGGCCACCGCGGTCGACAGCGCTCCGAGCGCGTTGATGAAGAGGTGGAACCATGTGGCGGCGCGTGCGCGCGTCTCCGCCGCCGAGCTCAGGGTTCGCTTCCAGTGGACCACCATCCCGAGCTGGGACAGCGTGAACGTCATGAACGCGCCAACCGCGAACAGCGGGATCAGCCGATCCGTGATTCCACCGAACGCGAGCAGGAGCAGTCCGGTGGTGACCGCGAGATACGTGATCCCGACGGAGAACACGAGGCGGCGGCCGACGATCGCGAATGGCCGCGGCAGAAATCCATCGCTCGCGAGGAGTCTGCACAGGCGCGGAAAGTCGACGAAGCTGGTGTTGGCAGAGAGGGCGAGCACGCACAGCAAGCTTCCGATCGCGACGTAGTAGTAGAGGCCATGGCCGACGACGGCTCCCGCGAGCTGCGACAACACGCTCTGATAGCCGGATCGTTGCTGGTCCATCGCGAGGATCCCGTATGCCCTCGTTAGATAGGCGATGCCCGCCAGCAGGAGGCCAAGCACGACGACGATCACCGTGAGCGTGCGATGGGCATGCTTGACGACGGGCTGCTTGAACGCGCTCACCCCATTGCTTACGGCTTCGACACCGGTCATCGCGGTGCATCCGCTGGCGAACGCGCGCAGCAAGAGCCACACGCCCACAGCCTCGGTCGTTTTCGGCAGCGGTGGCGGAGCCACGACCGGTTGTGGATGCCCACCCGACACGATCGCGTGATGGACACCGATCGCCAACAGCACCCCGAAGCTCGCGATGAACACATAGGTCGGCAGCGCGAACAGCCTCCCCGCATCGATCGTGCCCCGCAGGTTCACGATCGTGATGAGCAGCAGCGCCCCTAGACACAGCTCTAGCGTGTACGGATGCAGTGCCGGCACGGCCGATACGAAAGCGGCCATGCCGGCGGAGATCCCGACGGCGACCGTCAGCACGTAGTCGACCATCAGCGCCGATGCCGCGAGCAGGCTCGGCTGCACGCCGAGGTTGGCCTTCGAGACCGCGTAGCCACCGCCGTTGTTGGGATATGCCTTGATCGTCTGCCAGTAGGACGCGAACAAGATGGCGAGCAGGGCGACGATCGAGAGCGTGATCGGAACGATGTACGAGAGCGCCGCGACACCCAGTGGCGTGAGCACCGTCAGCGCCGCCTCGGGTCCATACGCCGAAGATCCAAGACCATCGAGTCCCATCGCGGGCACTCCTTCGAGTACCCCGATCTGGCGCTTCGCTTGTTCGCGGTTCGCGAGAGGCCGGCCCAACACCAAGCTACGCAGCGTCATGCTCAGGGGTAACATTCACGCGCGGCGGGTCCTACCCTCGCTCGCTCGGGCGTGCTTCGCGTGCACACCATGCGCCGTCGTCACGCGATGTCCTCCGCGAGTAGCACCGGCTTCAGCATCCTCGGTGCGCTCCTCGAGATCGTGGCGGTGATCGTTCCCGACTAGGAAACCGGCGCATACGGCGGGCATAGCGCCTGCAATTTGTAGTCGTCGTGCATCGAATCAAGCGCTACATGACCCCTCAGCCGTGGTCCGTGCAGGTCGATGACAGCGTCGGCGTCGCGCGCCAGATGCTCGCCGAGCGCGAGATTCACCACTTGCCGGTGCTCGATGGCGACCAGCTCGTCGGCATGGTCGTGGAACGCGATCTGATGCGCGTTGCCCACCGGCTCGGCACGACGGTGCAAGAAGTCATGATGCCTGCGCACCGGATCGATCTCGATGCGTCCTTGGAGACCGTTCTCGACGAGATGGACGAGCGTCACTGGGACGCCGTCGTCGTCACGGCGAACACGGGCGAGGTCTCGGGAATCTTCACGGCGATGGATGCGGTGCGCGTGCTGCGCGAGGTGCTCCGTCGCCGCGCTGCCTGACTACGCGGTGATCGCGGGCTCGACGTTCACGGGAGCCGTGATGATGTCTGGGTCGACCGCTTCGACGGCACTCTCGGCAAGGTGTTTGTTGCGCTCGAGCCAATGGCTCATGTCGCTCACGACGACCGCGGGGACATGGGCGAGGTCACCGGTGAGGAGATCCTTGATCGTGGTCAGCGCGAGATCGATGTCGGTGCGAGCGCGCAAGTTGTCCTCGGGGAGTGCGGCGAGCAACGCCTCGAGCTCTTGTTTACGAGCCAAGACGCGCGCGACGATCGGCTGGCCCATGGTCGCGTCGACGCTGTTGAGGTGACGCGGCGGTAGGGGGAGCTCGAGAGTTGCGACCTCGGGTGCATCGGCGAGCGGCGGCGTGATCGGGGACAGGTCTGTTTCAGGTTGCGTAAGCATCTCCATCGCTGTCGCACGATGCGTGCCGTCGGCGGCCCGAGGCTGGCGGCTCCGAGGGCGTGCTCGGCACGGTGCCGAGCCTTCAGTGGTCGTACACGGGGACCGAACGACGCGCGCAATCGCTCATGTGGGTAAGCGGCGTGTCGTCCTACGACAAAGCTCAGACGATTCCGAGGGCCTTCGAGACGCGGTTGACGGTCCGTAGCTCGTGCGGTGACAGCTTGCCGTCGGCCGCCGCGGCGTCGACGAGGAGCTCGACGATCTCGCGTCGCTCCTCGAGCGTGAGTGCGCCGACGATCGTCTCGGCGTCATCGAGGCCCTTGAGCTGGATCACGCTGTCGCGCTCCGCGGGCGTGAGACCGAGCTGATCCATCATCCCGGCCAGGAAGCCTCGCTCGTCGTCGGTCATCATGCCGTCCGAGATCAGCACCTTCGAGACCACGAGACACTTGGCGACGGCCGGGCTGATCATCCACCGAGTTTGCCCGACCGCGCGGCTCGGTACCAGCGATCACTCCCGGCGAGCGACGCGTTGGTCAGGCATGATAAGTCGCTGAGATGGCCAAAGAACGTGCAGCCGACCTCGCGGCCCGACTCGGTTCGCGGTTCGAGGTCCGCGCGGTCCACGTGGGCGATCGCATCGATGTGCGCGGCATCGAGCCGCGCCTTAGCCCGCAGTTGCCGGTCCTGATCGAGGTCGCGCCCGCCGGATACGCCGTGCTGCTCCGTGCGGGCGCCGTCGTGCTGTTCGGCATCGATCCGATCCAGCAGGAGCGGTTCATCGCCGATCTCGGGGCACGCATCGCCGGGCGCTACGCGAAGTTCGAGACCGAGCGCGCGACGGTCCGCGTCGGCGACTTCGACGGCGTCGAGCCCGATGCGGTGATCATCCGCGAAGTCACGGTCGAACGCCTTCAGGTCATCGCCGAGCTGCTCGGCAAGAGCGTGATGGTCGCGCGTTACGAACAGGAGATCGCCGAGGTCTTCAACTCGATCGAGCCGATGGCAGTCCAGATGAAGTCGTCGCCGCGCCGGCTGCCGTGGAAGCAACACGATCTCGTCCGCCAGATCGGCGAAGCGATGCTCGTCGAGCACCAGCTCGTCGGTCGCGCCGAGGTCCTCGAGAAACCGGATCTACTCTGGGACAATCCCGAGCTCGACCGGTTCTACGCGCGCCTCGAAGACGAGTACGAGATCCGCGAGCGTCATCTCGCGCTCGACACCAAGCTCGGCGTCGTGTCCCGTTCGGCACAAGCGATGCTCGATCTCGCGCAGGCCGCGCGCTCGCTCAACGTCGAGTACTACATCGTCGTGTTGATCGTGATCGAGGTCGTGATCGGCGCCATCGGAATCATTCGCTAGCTACTTGTCGATCGTGATGGCGACGGGTTTCGTCCAGGCTTTGTCCTCGGCCGTGTAATAGAGGTACGCCGAGCTCGCCGGCGCTTCGTAGGTGCCCGGGACGGCCGCGAGCAAGTTGAGATCGACGTCTTTCTTCGCCGAAGGCGCCAGGGCGCGCCAGTACAAGATCACCTCGCGCGGCCGCGTCTCGTAGAAGTCGATCAGGCCTTTGTCGCGAAGCTCCTTGAGCTGCCAGGTCTGGAACACGGTGCCGCCCGGCAGACCGACGCGCGCGAGCGTCATCGGAACGCCGGTGTTCGTGGTGTTCTCGACGTGCGCGCGCAACGTGACGCCCTCGCCCATCTTGACCTTGCTGCTCAGCAGCTGGGTCGTCACCGCGATCTTCGTGCGCGGCGAGGATTGCGGCTGCGCCGAACGATACTCGATCGCGATCGAATACGGCAGCGAGGCCGAGCTATCGAGGCGCACCTCGATCGTGTTCTTGCCGGGCGCGAGCTTGTTCGCGAAGTCGCTCCACACGAGTGCATCGCGGCGACCCTTGTCGAACCTGATCGTGCCCGCGTCCTTGCCGTTGACGACGAGCGTCGCTGTGCCCGGCGCAGCGGTCGTGCGTGCGTGATCGGTGTACGCGGTCAGCGCCTTGAGGCCGAGGATCGTCGCCTGCGTGTTACCCCACGCTCCGTAGCCGCCGCGCTTCCCGTTGAGCCAGTCGATGCCGCCGCGGATCTGCGTCTCGTACTCGCCGTTCGGAGATGCCTTGATGAGCGCGATCACCGCGAGCGCCGTCGTCTCGATCGTCAACGACTCGCCACCCGACATCGTGATCGATTCCTTCGCGCCAGCGAAGCTGCCGTCCTTGGCCTGCATGGCCGCGAGGCGCTTCACCATGGCCGCGGTCTCCGCGGCTTGCGGCGATGCGACGAGATTCGTGTTCGCGGCGAGCGCGAGCAGGTACGGATCGCGCGTCTCGCTGCCGAGCGACTTCTGAACGCCGAGCTCCTGCGCGAGTCCCGGGGTCCGCTTCGCCTCTGCGAGTGCCCACATGATGTACGCGTTCGTGGTCGTGGGATTCGCGCGGCCGAACGAATCGAGCGCCAGCGAGCTGCGCTCGAACCCGCCGTGGTGATCGCGGCGGCTCATCAGCCAGTCGGCCGTGCGCTCCACCATCTTGTGATCGACGTCGTAGACCTTCGCCATGTCGGCGAACTCCATCAGGCCATAGGCGGTCAGCGCCTCGTGCCCCGGCTGGTGACCGAACCATTCGTAGCCCTTCTCGGGCGTCTCGTAGCCGGTCAGCAGCTTGTAGCCGTGATCGAGCACGCCCTGGGTCTTCTGGACGAGCGCCGGATCCGCGGAGTCCGTCGTGCTCAGGTACGAGAGGATCATGATGTTCGGGTAATTCGTCGACGATGTCTGCTCGAAGCAGCCGCCCGGCTCTCGGATCATCCCCTCCATCCCCGTCGCGATCGACGCGACCGGCGACGGATACATCTTGACGCTCGCATGAAACGATCCGGGCAGCGCACCTGCGAGCTCGAGGACATGACTGCTGGCCTGACCGCGATGCGCGGTACCCGACGCGGAGACCTCGATCGGAAAGCCGCGCGGCACAACGCGGATCTGCTTCTTGATCTCGTCGGAGAGGCCGCGCCCGGTGAGCTTCAGCTCGACATCCGCATTGCCGTCGGTCGCGACCACGTCGAGCGCGAAGAACAGGCTCCGCTTCTGCTGCGCCATGAGGTGGATCGGACCCGTCACGGGATTGTTGGCGAGCTTGAAGGCCGCGCCGAACTGCGTCGCGAGGGTGGCGTCGATCGCTTCGTCGGTCTCGTTGGCGAGCGTGATCGGCAGCTGGATCGTGTCGCCCGAGGTCACTTCGACGGGTAGGTGCGCGTCGATCGTCAACGGTAGCTTCGACTGGAACGTCATCTGCCCGCCGCCCGCCGTGCCGTTGGCCGAGAACCCTTCCGCAGTCACCCGGAACGCGGTGACGGCGTCCGACGCGACGAACGCGACGTCGGCGTCACCATTGGCATTGGTCTCGACCGATGGATTCCAGTACACGGTCTCCCGGAAGTCGGTGCGCGGTCCGTCATACGCCTTGGTGTATTGCGGCACCGGAAATACGCGAACCGCGGCCCAACCGTTGACCTGCTCGATCGCCATCTCGTCGTTCTTTACCTCGCGTCGCGCGAGCCGGCGTCTGGCGGGCATTTCTTCGAGCTTGGCCGCGTCCTTGGGGATGGCGACCACCGGTTGCGCGGGCGCGCCGCGCAGCGCGGGGTTCCGAGCGAAGTGCGCCGCATGGACAGCTGGCTTGACCGCCTTGGGCGCAGCTCCCGGCGGCGCGGGAGGTGTCGGGCGAGGCGCCTCGGGCGCTACCGCCATCGGAGGCATCGGCACGTCCATCTCACCGCGTGCCATGCCTTTGTTCATGCCGCCGCGAAATTGCATGCGCTCGAGCTCTGCTTGTTGCTTGCGCAGCGCCTCGGCATACGCCTTCGTCGCGACGCTGACGAGCAGGGTCGCGATCGTTCCATCGTCGACCGTGACACCCATGGCGACCGTCGCATAGCTCGAACCACTGGCGGTCAACGTGCACGCTCCCGCGGGAAGCCCGGCGATCGCGAAGTGACCCGCACCGTCGATGCTCGCGGTCTTGTGCACCGATCCGCAGGCGATCGAGATCTCGATCCGACCGCTCGGCACGGTCAGGCCCGACTGTTGATCGACGACGGTTCCTTCGATCGAGCCCGTGCCCGCGTACGAAGTCGCGCTGCCGGCGAGGATTGCGAAGATCACGATGCGCTTCATGGTTGGCTCCTATTCGCCGGCAGGACCTGACGCCACTCGAACTTGCGATAGCCACGTGTCGCGAGGAGGGCATCCATCGCCGCGGCGGCTTCGGGCTTATCGGAGAAGTAGAAGTTCGGCTCCTCGATCGGATCGGCCGCGGTCGCGGCCAGCTCCGGCTCGAGGTACGTGTGCGCGAGGATCCGCGCGCTCTTGTCGTCTGCGAACGACAGCACGGTGTCGTCGACGACCGCGAGACCGATACTCGCCTTCGTCGGCTTGCCATACGCGTCGGTCGCGTGAACGTGGACCTTGATCGGATCGCGCGGCGAGTAGGACTTGCGGTCTGCCGTCAACGTGACCTTCAGATCGGCATTGCGGCCGTGATAGACGAGCCGTTCGGCGAGCGGCTCTTCGTGATTCGAGAACAGCGTCACGCGGACCGCACCTTGCGCGATGCTCGCGACCGGCAACTCGATCAGCGCCGGGGCGCGCGCCTCCAGCTCGAGCGATCCGCCGGCGATCCGGTTCTGCCGCAACGTCGCTTCGATCTCGACGTGGCGCCTGGTCTTGCAGATCGCCGCGATCCGCAACTTGTCCGCGGATCGCTGATCGAGACTCCGCAGCACGCAGCCATCG